>JALWGO010000074.1 GCA_027038805.1 Thermoprotei archaeon | reverse complement strand
TTAGAGGCATAGTATGTATGCGCATAGACCATGACGGTAAACCGGATACACATTATTCTCCCCAGTCGGCGAGAGAGAAGATAAAGTACCCGGTCTGCAGTTACGCATTGTCTTCAACAACTACCACGAAGACAACTACAAGGTATACGACAGCGCCTACTAGGACGACAACTATTACTAAGACGATAACCGTTACGAGAACGACAACTTTACCGAGAATCACGACAACGACTACTCAGACGGTGACCACTACCGTTGTAAACAACGTGACAAGTACTATAACGGTGACAAAGACGATACCAGTGACAGAGACTACAACGGTTACCGCAGTCTATCCCACTACAACTGAGACAACAACGGTGCTGGCAGCGGGAATAGCGGCTGGAGAAGAAAACACGTTAACCAACAAGTACTTCTACATAGGCCTCGGCGCAGGAATACTCTTAATGACGCTAACCGTGCTCCTCATTAAATACAGGTAAAGGCATGAAACCCCGTAGCAAACCAACATTTTTTATCCTCTTGACTCCGCCAAGGATACGAGGATCTTTCACGACAACACTGAGGGCTATTGCATAAATCCTAACGTTATCATCATTATTCCTGAGTATCCTTAGAACCCTATAGATGCTCTTATGGTCTGTTATCACAATGATATAGTAATTTAAATTCTCCACCGCGGCTACCGGATAAATAACTCACACCATAACATGTTTTTAAAATTCCGGAGACACTAGCAGCCTGTCTCCGAGGCATTGAGTGGACCATAGTTTGTCTCAGAAACACACCAGCGGCCTAGCGGTGTCTCAGAGGCATTTTCCTCGACGCGAATGCTTCGGAAGCATTGGCTGCTACTGGTGTGTCTCGGAGACATAATATTACATATATAATATATTATACTAGAATGGGGAGCGTAGAATCTTAAAAGCCGTTGTTTACATTACAAGTCTAAGTAGTGGTGGTGGAAGTGAGCATAGAAACAGTAGAGACCAGGCCGAAAGTACCTAAGAATTCTTATTCTGAAAGCATGGTAGTAAAGATACGGTGGACTGCGCTGAGCGAGTTGCCAGTTGATTTGCACGAGGTTTATAGGATACTGCGTTTTCTTGCGGAAAAGAAGCAGGCGAATGTAACCGATATCGTAAAGAATCTTCATCTGGGCTATGCTACGGTTAAACGCTATGTCGAGTTCCTTAGGGAGAGAGAACTAGTAAAAGTTGAACAGCGGGGTAAGGAAAAAATATTGAGGATTACTGAGAAAGGATATGATGTATTAGTTGTTATGAGTCGTGTATACGGTATACTTAACTTGAAAGTCGATTAGCCTTTATTTCATCTAATAATTCTTCTACTAGTCTCCCAACGGCCAGCATATAGTTCTTGTAGAGTTGGTCTAGGTGTTCAAGGTTATAGAATTGGCCCAGGACGCTTGACGGTATCCTACCCTGTAAGAGGTCGACGTCGCTTTCACTCATGTAGCGTTTTAGCAACGTTGCATGTAGCTTCCTTAACGTGTAGAGCGGGTACTCCATATAGTCGAGTCCTAGCTCGCTTACAGCCTTGTTCCATTGCTCCCTAACAGCCTTTAGCTTCAATCTCCTGTTGCGTAGCTTCTTTAATTCTTCAACTAGCCTGGGCGGTAGCAATGCGAAGAAGGCCTTCTTAGTCTTCCTATCCATCATTAACTCTACTAGGTGGATCCCTTTTACCTCGAGATAGTATTCATCAAAGTTCTTGAAGACTACATAGGCCTCGGACTCTGTTCTCAGCCCCGTCGCTAACATGAATAACGCGAATAACTGATACTTGTAATTATTCATTTTCCTGATAGCGTATTTTGCTACTTCCTCGACATTTATGTTAAGTTTCCTTAGAGATGGTAGTGGCTTGGGCTTCGTCCACTTTAGGCCTATCAGCTTCCTCATACGGTTAAAATAGTTGCTGAAGATATCCGTATTGTACTTACTGTCCAAGTACTTACTGAACTTGTTTAATACTTTAAGAATGTGTAGTTTCACATACATGCTCTTCTGGGATACAATATACGATAATTTCTCCGGCTCCTTCAACATCGGTATATATCCTGTATAAGAAAGCACCTCTTTCTTAAACGATGTTGGACGATAGTGGTTTGCAGCCCATCTAGTGAACTCTTCTCTCTCATATTCAAGGTCTAACTGGGAGAAGGGATTCGCGTTATGGTTCCATAAATGTTCTTCCAGGGCAGAAGCACTAGCATGGAACTGGTATGGAACCATCGTGATGGGGCTAGTTCCATTAGTTCCGGCTTGGGGGGCCGGCGTCCTAGTCCAGGCTAGACGACCGCCGCGTGCTAGATATTTCTCCGAGACAATAGTAAGAGTTAGTAGGGGCTAAATAATCTTAAACTATACTTGGTGATGAACTCGGCACGGCTGATCCCTCTTCCCGAGGGAGATGAACGGGGTCTTGAGTGCTGAAGCCTCTTTAATGAGAAGGGTCTTCCATGGAGATTTTACACTGTTTAAATATTCTCAGAGGCCCCATATTCAAAGAGAGCCTATGGTTGTACAGGGAATAGCGAGCGTTAACTACGGTGTTGATGCTAGAAGGTATAAAGGGCTACGAGATAGTTAGTGGAGTTGGTGCGTGGAAAGCTTTATACCTTGTCTAGTGGAATATAGGTTACTGGGGATGTAGTTACCGCCGTGGAGTGGCACCTAGCGGTAAGTATCGGATGCACCGCTGGGATTTGCCGTGACACGGCGATCTTTATTTCTCAAATTTCTTTAGCTCTTCTCTAAACCTCTTAGGATTATCCCTTAATACTACCCGGAAGTAGTTTGCAAGATTGTCTGCTACTAGCATTAGTCTTTTATGGTGTGTGTACTTAATGTTCTTCTCCCGTACTAGTACCGTGTTGATGTATTTGAAGTATCTTGTAAGCTTGTCGTCTACTAGTAGTACTGATGGGGATAGCTTTTCTGTTAACGATACTGTCTGCGATACCTCTCTATACACTCTAGCTAGTAGTATGTGCTCTGCTATCCGAGGATAATGTTCGCTGAACCTCCTTAAGTAGCTCTTCTTTAAGCGTGAGGGTACCTCGCGGTAGTGTCTAAGCCATGAAGTAGCGTATAGGAAGCTCCTAGACTTGAGGATATGCTCTCTAGCACCTATCAGCACTATTACCCTTGGTCCATCCTTGCTCAAGTCAATGGCAATGATGAGGTCGCTTAAAACAAGCCACCCCTAAGCCTCGTATATCTCTCAGTTTATATGTTTCTCAAATTGATTCTCTATAGGCTTAAGTTTTCTGGCTTCTACTATCCCCGCTGATAACTCACCTAATTTAATAGGTTTAGATAACTCTAGGATGCAATGTATCTCGTGTTTTTCGGTGTTTTAGATGTAGTGTTAATTATATGTTTTACTTGTATTTTTGGATAAGTTCTATAGCTTGCTTTCTAGCTTTTACTGGTGCATGTTTGAGTACGTTGTTTAAAACCTCAATATCTATTCCTCTAGTTTTTAGGGCATTAAGTATTATTTTTACACGTTCCGTCTTCCCTGGTATCATGATGTTAGCGACTAGCTGCCATTCTAGAGGGGCTATCTTCACTACGTTTTCTCTGATTTTGGTGTTTTTTGAATATGAGTAGAGGTCTTCAAATTCTACTTTTAGGCATCCATATTCTCTGCATATCGTGAGGTCAGCCATTACTTCTATCTTGACGTTGTAGACTTTGAATACTCCGTAATGGCTTGAGTAGATTCCATTGGAACTATATTTGACTCTTCTTATAGGGAGGAACTCGGATGCAAAGACCTTGTCAACTCTATATATTTTGTCTGCTTCAACGATAATGTCTATGTCTTTTGGTTTAACGTTTAACCCGTTTAGATAGCTTGCAGTACTACCTACTAGAACCCATCTAGCACCCACTTTTAGAAGAGTATTTGAAGCCTTTATCAATGCTCTCTCTAGCTCTAGTGGGAGAGAACCCATCTCTATCGTCCTCTAGTACTTATTTTTTAGTTGCTTCTACTTACCAGTTAATATAAGGTTATCCCTTTCTCTATTACTACAATACCTATCGGCGCTTTTATACTCTATTGTTAAGAGATGAAGGGAAAAACGGTATTATCTTGTCAAGAATTGCTCATAAAGCTACTGACACCGATTATTTTAGCGATATGGCTTGATATATGCTCCTCATTGCTGAGATTTATGGTTTTGAATATTAAAGTATTTTCAATGAATGAATCTAGAGCTTGGTTTCAGTAGTTAAGAAAAACGTTATTACTGGCGGGGGTACCAGTTACTGGTAGGGGTTCCAGTTATTGTGGGGTGGCGAGTTTGCTTTTTGATATAAATCCTAAGATGAAAAGAGAGGATCTTTATGATAGAGAAGATGAGCTTGAGGAAATCTTTAAGGCTCTTGATTTAGATGAGAGGTTCATCACTATTTATGGTATTCGACGTGTTGGGAAATCCAGCTTATTGAGAGTAGCTCTAAGGGAAGCTAATGTTCTCCACGCTATTATTGACGTTAAGGGAGTGTATTTTGAGCATAAGAGTGTGTCAAGGATTCATCTTTACAGAGAGATTGCCAACTACTTTACTCGAAACCTTAACTTCTTTAATAGGCTAGGGTTTAAGATTAAAGATTTCTTTGGGAGACTCAAGGGATTCCATGTTTCAGAGTTCGGAGTAGAGGTTGAAGCTATTCCTCAAATAAGTTTTACAGATCTACTTGAAAGAATAAATGATTGGTGTGAGAAAAGAGGATTAAGATTTGTTCTAGCATTCGATGAAGCACAATATCTCCGCTTCTCCGGGAATGTAAGATATGATGGTGTTTTCGCTTGGTGTACTGATAACTTGCCAAACATAACATTAATTGTTACAGGTAGCGAAATCGGGGTTTTGAGAGAGTTTCTTAGAGTAAACGATCCTAAAGCACCATTATTCGGTAGATATATGAGAGAAATATATGTTAAAAGGTTCACTAGAGATCAAGGCATAGACTTCTTGATTCAAGGATTCAGGGAGCTGGGAAAAAAGGTGAAACTAGAGGAAATAGAAGATGTTATTGAAACATTTGACGGTATTGTTGGATGGCTAACACATTATGGATACAATCGTGCCGTGAAAGGAATGAGCCATAAAGCTGCATTAGAAGAAGTTTTTGAGGAAGGATCACAATTAGAGCTAGCGGAACTAGAAAAACTAATAGAGCCATCAAGAAACAGGTATTTAAGTATACTCAAAGCAGTAGCACACGGTGCAACAACATGGAGTGATATAAAAACCTACGTGATAGTAAAATCAGGATACATAGATGATAAAACATTTACACGATTACTAAAAAACCTAGTAAAATACGGCTACCTAGTGAAAGAGAACAATAGATACAAAATACCGGATCCCATCGTAAAATACCTTGTCACAGAAAAATTATGAATTCTTCTCGCAACTTCTTCTTATTGAATTTTTATTTGCAATAGTTTCGGTGTACTCTGGTTTCCGTAAAAGTCTTAAAGTATTACGTTTTAGTTTGGATTCGGGGTTTGGTGAAAGTTTGTGCGTACTAGGGATATTATTGCGAGTGTTATAGATAGGCCGTCGGTTTTTAAGAGTAAGGAGAAGTTGTTTCCAGAGTATGTTCCACCGGAGCTTCCTCATAGGGAGAGACAGTTACGTGAGCTTGCCCAGTTGTTTAAGTCTGTTATTGTTAATCCTGGCCAGATTAGTCAGAGGGTTTTGTTGACTGGTAATGTTGGGACTGGTAAGACTGTTACAGCTCGTGTTTTTGGAAGAGAGGTTGTTAGCCTCGCTCGTAGTAGGGGTATTAGTTTAGAGTATGTTCACATAAACTGTCATCGTGATAGAACTCTCTATGCTGTTGTTTCAAGTATTGCTAAGCAGATAGGTATGAGTGTCCCCAATAGGGGTCTCTCTGCCTATGAGATATACTCTGCAATGCTAGAGTACCTTGAGGATGAGAACAAGTATGTTATTATAACGCTCGACGAGTTCGACTATTTTATTGAGACCGCGGGGAGTGATGCTGTTTATTTCTTGATAAGAACATATGATGAGTTTTCAGAGTATACTAGAAGGATAAACTTCATATTCATTACGAGGAATACAACGGCTCTCTCACGTCTAGATGATGCTACTGAAACATATTTGTTAAGGAATATTATACACTTCTACCCATATACTTCAGATGAACTATATGATATACTTGATAGTAGGCGGTCCCTTGCATTTTATGAGGATACAGTTCCAGATGAGGTCTTGAGGTATATTGCTGAAATACATGGTAAGGATAGAGGAGGTGAAGGTAATGCTAGAGCCGCACTAGAAACCTTACTAGTTGCTGGCGAGGCAGCAGACGCGGAGGGAGCTCCAAGGATAACTATAGAGCATGTCCGTAAAGCATATGTTAAAGCGAATCCCCAGATAACCATACTATATGATAGACTGATAACTCTCCAATTACACGAGCTATTATTTCTTTTAGCTATTGTAAGGACCTTGAAGAGAAGTCAGCAAGCCTATGTTAGGATAGGTGAAGTAGAAGAAGAATACAGGTACATATGTGAAGAGTTAGGCGAGAAACCGAGAAGACATACACAAGTCTACGAGTATGCTATGAATCTAAGAAAACTAGACCTCATAGAGACAAAGACTTCTGGTAGAGGTTACCGCGGCAAGAGTACTCTCATAGGGATAAGCATGGCACCGCTTGATCCATTAGAGAACCGCATATTGGATATAATAAAGAGAAGAATAGGTGAACATAGATGGAGGACGAGCATAACATAATTATAGAGCAATTATTCTCGAGTCGTGGTAGAATAAGGGTAATAAAGACTATATTTAGGCTTGGAGAAGCAAATATATCGAAAATAGCGAGAATAACCGGGTTGCATCATAAACTAGTTGAAAAATACTTGTTGCAGCTAAAAGATTACGGTATAGTAGAAGAGCACCGCTATGGGCGGTTAAGATTATTTAAACTAAACTATACAAACCCTAAAACATATTTAATACGTGAGCTATTAGAAGCCCTTGAGGAAACATGAAGTCAGCTGAAATGATCGACATTACTGGTAAGAGTGAAGTAGAAAGAATAGCCATTGCGAAGGGTAGAATAAGGCTTAGAAAAGAAACTATAGAGAAGATACGCCGAAAAGAAATAGAAAAAGGAGACGTTATAACAGTAGCAAAAATCGCTGGCATTCTTGCGGCAAAGAAGACACCAGAAATAATACCATTATGTCATCCTATTCCATTAACAAATATCAAAATAGACGTAAACGTTAAGGAAGAATTCGTAGAAGTTACTGTAATCGTTAAAACCATAGCGAAAACCGGAGTTGAAATGGAGGCTCTAACAGCAGCAACTATTTCACTACTAACCATATGGGACATGGTTAAGAAGTATGAGAAAGACGAGAAAGGCCAATACCCTTACACTCGTATCGAGGAAATAAGAGTAGTAGAGAAGATCAAGAGGCCTATACAGGTTAAATAAAACTATGCAGAAGATAATTTTAAGACTATTATACGATGGCAGTTTATTCCACGGGTTCCAAAGACAACCCGGGCTTAAAACAGTTGAAGGAGAAATTGAGAAGATTTTGAAAAAACATAGTTGTATAGATGGTTTTCGAAGACCATACTATTCGGCTAGTGGTAGAACAGATAAAGGAGTACATGCATTTGCTCAGACGATATCCTTCTATACTAATTGTAATATAGATAAAATAATCAGTGTTTTAGGTGAATTAGAGCCAGAAATACATGTATGGGCTCATAGAGTAGATCATACAGGAGAATTTCATCCACGCTACTGGGCCTTATGGAGAGAATACATCTACGTGGTAAAACAAGAGCGAGAAAGAGAAGACGAAATAGAAACACAAAATAAAACGCTAATAAGACGATTACTTGGCTGCAAGGATTACTCTTTCTTAGGCTTATCTAAAGATGTGCAATCCTTCCACTGCATATTTAAGATAAGTATGGTGAAATGGAACAATAGTGTAGTATACCATATTGTCGGGTCAAGTTTTGCTCGACAAATGATAAGGCGTATAATAAGCTTTATTCAATTAAAAAATACACCCCGTAGACTCAAGTCTCTAAAACCAGCAAGACCAGAAAACTTGATGTTATTTAATGTTAGATATGGCTACTCGTTTAAAATAATTAATCCTAAAAGACTTGAAGAGATAATACAGTATCACGCTAGAAGGGAAGCTGTGTTTGAGTACCTTTACCAGAACTACGTTTCCCAGAACGCCTACTGGTACGACGAGTTCGTTTAACGTGTTCTCCCTCTTTTTTCTCCTCTTCAAGAGCACCTCGCTCCTTCAGTTCTCTAATATATTTCAGTACCTCATTGCTTCGTGGCCCAGCTAGATATTTCACCATGTTTTCTGTTAAATTATATCCTATTGCAATACGAGCAGCATATTTGGGATTGTTTACGAATATTATCTGTAGCATTGGAATATAATCTGACTTCACTATTCTAGAAGATACGTGGAGTTTTGCTGCTAAATGTCTAGCTAAAGCATCGCGTACTTCTCTAACCTGTTTGGTCTTAGACATTAAGAGTATTCTCTGGGGAAAACTATACTTTACCCACCGATATTTTGATTTCATTCTAGCTAAAGCCACACCTGCACCCATCATGTCAAACACATATGATAATAGATCCCAGTTACCAGTCCTTTTTATTCTTCCCAAGTAGACTGATGCTCTGCTCAGAGCCTCGTAGCCACGCCATAGGTCTTCTGGATCACTATACTGGTTAGGTAGGTTCTCGTTGATCCACTGCATCATTGTCTCATAATCAATATTTGTTTGAGTAACAGCTAATTTGGCTTGCCAAGCATACTTTGACATAAATAAGTTTCTAAGAGCTTCAAAGGGACTATATTCTCTATCACGTCTACGTACCAATGCTTTAACGAGATCTAGCGTTACTTTACCGTATCCTCGTGCTATAGCTTCCAGGTCATTAATTGCTGATCGTAGATCTCCATCTGATAGTTTTGCAAGATATCTCAAGGCTTTGTCGTCGCATTCTATTTTCTCGTTTTTACATATGTATGAGAGAACTCTTGCGACAACTGTTTCCGTAAGCCTGTTAAAAGCTATAAGTTTAGAAGCATCTCTTAGTGGTTTCAGCTTTGTATCCCAGGGGTCATTAGCGGTCATAACTACTGGGTGTATAGTGATCTCTATCAATTCTAGTATAGCGTTTAATCCTCCTCTATCAGCAGTACCCGAAATACCGTCAACTTCATCTAATAATATAATCTTTCTACGAGAACCAAAGAGGCTCATCTGTGTTGCAGCTAGTTTTGCTACTCTTTCTATATCTTCTCTACGGCGGAAATCGCTTGCATTCATCTCTATTAGTTCTAAGCCATACTCGTGTGCAGCAGCCTCCACCATACTAGTCTTACCGCATCCAGGAGGCCCGTATAGAAGAGCTGCTTTTTTACTAGGTTTTCCGTGTAGCCAGGCGGTTAGCCATTCAATGAACTCCTTCTTAGCCTTATCCTGATTGGCTACGTCAGCTATTTTCTTGGGACGATACTTTATAACCCATGGGAGCTCTTTAGTAGGCAATGATTTAACCCTAGGCTAAGTTTATAGGATTTCTTCTATGCCTTCAATTTCTTGCCGACGAGTACTAGTCTAGCTAGGAAAGCGTTTAACTGTATTTCATCGTCTCCTCCTTCAGCTAGTCTAAACTGTATTTCACCAGCGTAATCAGCAATAAGTACTCTTAGAGGTTCTGGTAACTTTAGGTCAGCGCTAAAGATTTCTCTATGGATCTGCTTTATTATATCTATACCAGATAACCCGTACTCCACCATGAGTTGTCTTAGTTTGTCTCTAGCATCAGTAAATCTCCCATCTAATGCTAGTTTTATCATTTCCTTTATTTCTCTCGGATGCGCTAAGCCTACAACCTTGTATACCGCTTCTACGGTTACCTTACCCAATGCTGCTGCGGCTTGTAGGATGTTTATTGCTCTCCTCATGTCTCCTTCAGATATCTCGTATATTACCTCTAATGCTTCTATATCATATTGCACGTTTTCCTGCTCTGATATCCATCTAAGTCTAGCGATAACATCCTCTTTTCTTAGCGGTGTAAATCTAAAGAAAGCACAGCGTGATTGTATGGGTTCTATTATCTTGCTAGGATAGTTTGCTATTAGTATGAAGCGTGTTGTTGCTGTATACATTTCCATTAGTCTTCTAAGAGCTTGTTGTGCGTCAGCAGTCATGTTGTCTGCTTCATCTAATATTATTATCTTGAAGGGTATTTCTCCTGGAACACGGCTTCTTGCAAACTCCTTAACCTTAGTCCTTATAACGTCAATGCCTCTTTCATCGCTAGCGTTGAGTTCTAACAAGTAGCGTTGATAGTTTTCACCATAGAGGTCGTGGGCTAACGCGTGTGCTGCAGTAGTCTTACCAGTACCCGGGGGTCCTGCGAATAATAGGTGAGGCATGTTCTTTTCTTCTACAAACTTCTTTAGTCTCGTAACAACTTCTTCCTGGTCAACTATTTCGTCAAGGCTTTTCGGTCTATACTTCTCAGCCCATAGAAGCTCTGCTATACTACTCAAGGCTTAAGTCCCCCAACCACTATAAATGATACACTCTATAATAAGTTATATAAGGGTGAGGGCGCCCGCCCTACCATGCATATGAGGAAATACTAGATGAGCGAACTAGTATTAGGTTTAAGGAATCTTAGAAGAGACTATATGTGGACTAGTATTAGGGCGATAGTTCTAAGGGATCACGAAGACATAGTTTTACCTGGAACAACAATACAGTTGAGACGTGGAACAGAAATCGTAGCACCACGCTGGCTTGTAAGAATGTTATCTGAGCGAAAAATACTCGAACCTAGAGAAGAGCCTATGAAGATAAACGAGCTTGGGAGATACTCTTTCCTTGAAACAAGGTCTAGACAGCAATCAGCACTACTCCAGAAGCTGCCTACAGATTTTTACCAAAAACTAAGAGATTATCTTGAAACACTTAGAAGAAGACTATCTGAATCACCGTCTCCTGAAATAATAGACGAGTACCGTAGAGCTAGAAGCTACACCTATGATATACTACGTGTAAGACTCCAACGCATATTATCATTAGTTCAAGCAGGTGAAGAATCAAGCGAGATACGTGAACAATTAGCCCGATTAACCCCAGAAGAATTAATACTCTACAAAACTATAAGAAAACTTATCGAGGACTGGCAGAAAGAAGTAACAGGTTTAGAGGAAGTACTAATATGAGCATAGATGAAACCGAGATAATAGGAGTAGAAGAATTATCAGACCCCAAGCTTAGGTTTGAAGAATTCCTAAAAACATTCCAAGATAGGGTTACAGGCAAGTTCAAGTATCGTGAACGTATTCGAAGAATGATCATAACGGGAATGAAAAGTCTCGTAATAGACTTCGAAGACCTCTACATGTATGATTCCGACCTAGCTAGAACCCTCATAAACCAACCCGACACCATGCTCGCAGCACTATCAGAAGCGATAAGGTCTCTAGCTGAAATAGAAGACCCGGAATACGTTAAAACCATTGACAAATTCTATCCACGTATAAAGGGTCTCCCCAATGTTGTACGTATAAGAGACATTAGAAGCGACCACATAGGAAAGCTAATAATGATTGAAGGCATACTCGTAAGAGCAACCCCAATCAGAGAAAAAGTAGTCAAAGCGGTCTTCAGACACATGCATCCAGAATGCGGGCAAGAATTCATGTGGCCGCCTAAAGGAGAAATGGGAGAAGTAATAGAATACCCGCTTTTCTGCCCCCTCTGCGGTAAATCTGGTGGCAGCTTTAAACTTGTACCAGAGAAGTCGAAGTTCATAGACTGGCAGAAGATAGTGATACAAGAAAGACCCGAGGAAATACCTTCGGGACAAATACCCCGCAGTATAGAAGCAGTAGTCACAGCTGATCTTGTCGATAAAGCTAGACCAGGAGACAGAGTAAGCTTAACTGGAGTATTACGGATAAAGCAGACGGGTAAGAAGAAGGCTAGTATAGGTATATTCGACATATACCTGGATGTAAACTACATAGAAGCTTCCCAGAGACTCCTAGAAGAAGTTGAGATAACAAAAGAAGACGAGGAGAAAATAAAAGAGCTAGCAAAAGACCCATGGATACATAAGAGGATAATCGCGAGTATAGCACCAACAATCTATGGACACTGGGACATAAAGGAGGCAATAGCCCTCCTCTTATTCGGAGGAGTACCCAAGCAAGCAGAAGACGGGACCAGGATAAGAGGAGACATACATGTACTATTAATAGGAGACCCGGGTACAGCTAAAAGCCAGCTCCTCCAATACGCAGCGAGAATAGCTCCTAGAGGAATATATACTAGTGGTAAGGGAGCAACAGCAGCGGGTCTAACAGCAGCAGTTGTTAGAGACAAGTCTACTGGAGAATGGTACCTTGAAGCCGGGGCATTAGTGCTAGCTGATGGTGGTATGGCGGCAATAGACGAAATAGATAAGATGAGAGAGGAGGATAGATCAGCAATACATGAAGCCATGGAGCAACAAACGGTGAGTATAGCTAAAGCAGGCATCGTTGCTAGACTCAACGCCAGATCTTCTATACTAGCAGCTGGTAATCCCAAATTCGGCAGGTACATGAAGGATAGGAGTCTAGCAGAGAACATTAACTTACCAGCAACCATTCTCTCAAGATTTGACCTAATATTCGTGTTAAAAGATGAACCGGATTCAAAAATAGATTACCTAATGGCCGAGCACATACTAAGGGTGCATAAGGAAATAGAACTAGTAAAACCTGATATACCTGCATCGCTATTAAGGAAGTATATTAGCTATGCAAGAAGATATGTTAGACCCAAGCTAACCGATGAAGCAATAAAATTATTGCAAGAATTCTTCGTAGAAATGAGAAAGATGAGTGAAGCTCAGGAGTCTTCAAGGCGTGAAACCCCGGTAGCCATAACGCCAAGACAGCTTGAGGCATTAGTACGTTTGGCGGAAGCCCATGCTAAGATGGCGCTACGGGAATACGTTACAATAGAAGATGCCGAAGAAGCTATAAGGCTAATGAAGGCCTTCTTAGAAAGTGTCGGAATAGATGTGGAAAGCGGTAAAATAGACATAGATATAATAATGACGGGTAAGCCTAGGAGCCAGCAAGAGAAGCTATCTATAATAGTAGATATAATTGAAAATGAGACCCTTGAGACAGATTATGGTTGCGTCTACATGAAGAAAATAGCTGAAAAAGCAAGAGAATACAATATCTCAGAAGACTTCGTTGAAAGAGCGTTAAGGATATTGAGGAGGGAGGGAACAATATACGAGCCGAAGCCACACTGCTATGCCGTCGTAAAATAATCTACTTAGGCTAGATATACTAATTATGAATTATACTTTTAAACCCGAACAACCTATCACAAGCGAGGTGCAAACTAATGGCGGAACAGAAGCAACGGTTTACCGTAAAAGTTGGTGAAAAAGAGATAGAGTTAACAGACGAAGTACTTGAAACATTATACGAATACGTACATACAGCCATGCCTCTTGAAAAACTTGCTGAGAGACTAGGACTTGAGTCGTGGGAAGAGGCTTACGAATTCATCAAAAACATACCTGCATGGATATTATGGATACCACCATCAATGTGGAAGCACCGTGGAAAAATAGTTCAATCATCACAATAAAAGAGTTAGGAGTCATATTCTCTGCATAAGATAGAAGAGGACTTATACATAGGTGGCAATTTAATTATTACTATTGTCTATTAAATATAACACTTTATAGCATAGAATAAATGCAGGATTTTGTTATGGAAAACTAGTACTAGTGGGGCCGCCGGGATTTGAACCCGGGACCACCAGCGATCTGGGGTTCCCCTCTAAGACACCTGGCAGGCGGGGATTCCTCCCCAGGCTGGCATCCTGCCAAGCTAGACGACGGCCCCAGAGTCTGAAATAGTGTTCTAGTGTATATACTTTACTGGATATGGAGTTAATATTGTTTTGTAGGGGAATCTTGTGGGATTTATAATGTTAAAAATACGCGGAAATACCCGTGGGCACGGTCTTCAAATCTACATGGGCACCATAAGGTAATACTCAAGAAGTAATTAGTAATACCCGCGTATTACCGGGATTAATATTTACTTCCTATGAAATACATAGGTATCTCTCGGCGTTCTTAACATGCCAGTAATATTTCGTTGCAGTAAATGTGGTAAAATACTATACGTGTTCAATAGGGTTGGGCAAGACTACTTCGGTATACCTACGCCCAGTGAAGTCATAAGCTTATACGGTGGTGTCTGTCCTCAATGTGGTTCAAGACTGAAAATACCAAGTGTAAACGATATCAAGATAACATACTTATCCTCAAGCTTTAGATACAGATACCCAAGCCTCGAGGAATATAGTGTATCGAATATAATAACTAGAGCTCCAGAAACACAGCACTCAATACGGGGATTTAACATAGAAGACTCAGTAACCTCAGAGACATCAGTCTAGAAAATTTTTAGTTTTATCATAATCTTTTCAACTATGTTAAAGTCTATGCGTTTTTTATAATCTTTCACTAGGGAACGTACTTGTCCTAAATCGCTTATATTGATGCCTAGACTACTCGTAATAGTTCTCGAGAACTCATTGTAGCGGAAAAATATTCCTCCCAAGATACTCGTAAGGTTTCGCGGCTTCCTCAAAAGACTAGCTGAGTCGAAATCTACGAAATATACTCCACGGGGGGATATAATTACATGCTTGTAGGGTCTCGAAAGCTCGCCATGATCTATATGGTGAGCGTCTAACAGATACGCCTTATATATTATTGACCTTAATACTAATCGCAGATCATAAAGTATCTCGGACTCTTGATGTTCTTTTAGATACTCAGCCAATGTAGGACCATCAACAAACTCCATTACAATATAGTTTTCACTACAAGAATACACATAGGGTGATACACCGAGTCTAGATGAGGCTTCAAGAATTTTGCATTCATGTATCATATCTGTTCTACGAGAATCTTTTCGTAGAATCTTTACTATTGAAACCTTGTTGTCAAATAATGCTAGTAGGGAAACTCCTGTAAAACCAGCACCTACTACTCTAAGACTACCATAAATGTTTCGTAAACCATAATTATAGAAGTATTCTAACCCACGTGTACGCAACTCGGAAAGAAGTCCTAAACACTCTCTCAAGTTATGCTTGTATTGCTTAAGTATTCTACAGAAGTCCTCAGAGCTGAGCTGGTGAAGCATTTTTCTATCTACACTTATAAGAGCCATGAAGGCTTCTTATAAAGGAATCTCTTAATCCATTGTAGAATCTCCT
>JALWGO010000073.1 GCA_027038805.1 Thermoprotei archaeon | reverse complement strand
ACGCATTCTTCATTATCGTTTGCACTTGGTACTATTAGGAGTACTAGTTCAACGTGACCTCCATTATCAATTATATACCTTGCATTACGTAATACTATTTCAGCACCATTATATACGCCAATAAATCTTCGATAAGTATATGGGCAGCCTTTAACATCAATACTATAGCCATCAACACCTATCTCTAACAATGTTTTCAAGGCCTTAATAGTAAAGTAGCCATTTGTTACAATTGTAGCATAGAGTCCCTTCTCCCTACCAATACTAAACACGTCTACTAGATAGTCATATCCTACCGTAGGCTCATTAAAGCTAGCACAGAGACCCTCATCTCCACTACTTAAAGCCTTCTCCACGAGTTCTTCTGGAGAAATATAGGCATCAATCCTTGGATCAGGTTTCCTCTTACTCAAAAACCAGTTCTGACACCAGGGACAAAGAAAATTACAACCCCAGAAACTGAAGGTGAGAGCACTACTACCCGGCCAATAATGGAAGAATGGCTTGATCTCTATAGGCCTACTCTCAATAGCGCTAACAAGACCATAGCCTACGTGGAATAATTCTCCATTAACATTCTCATAATTTCCGCATAAACCACGTTGCCCTACAGCTAGAGTACACTTACGTTCACAGACAAGACATCGAATTCTATCTCCTACACGCTCCCATAAACGGGCTTTATGTAACGTGGTTTCACCCTAAACCTACGAGTAAGGAGGGGGTAGAATGGTGGACCGGCCGGGATTTGAACCCGGGGCCTCTCGGGTGCGAACCGAGCGCTCTTCCAGGCTGAGCTACCGGCCCGTACTGTGTCATAGGGATTAGTTGGGGGTGCTAAAACTTTGTTCCCCTACGTCTACGGCGGCTCGCCAAAGACCAATTCAATCATCTGGATTGTCAGCGATAGCTGGCCGCTCATCGCCTAAACTAATATCTTACTGAAGGCCTAATTATACTGTATTGTTGTTTTACCATAATCCTATTGCTCCGAGTACTAATCCTATCATGGCTGATAAGATTATGGCTACTATTGGGTGGATCTTGAATACCATGACTAGTGTTATTATTGTTATTGCAATGGTATGTATGGTTTTAGGTAGGACTAGGTGGGTTTGCTGTATTGTTCCTATGAGTGCTATTATTATCAATCCTATTACTGCGGCTTTAAGCTCGTTGAGTAATGCTTGGATAAGCCTATGGTTAATAGCGCTTGTGAGCGTATATGCTATGATGGAGACTATTGCGAGATGAGGTAGAATTACAGCAAAAGGGGCTATTAAGGCTCCAGGAAGACTTGCTAGTTTAAACCCTATACATGTTACTGCATTAACAGTTATGGGGCCCGGAGTAGAACCCATAACAGCAACGGGATTAGAATATTCCTCACTTGTAATCACCCGACATCCTCAACAATCTCCCTCTCAATAATATAGGTAGAATAGCCCAACCCCCATCAAAACCTACAACTCCAATTTAGGAAACCTTATAAACAAATCCAATAACAATGATATGTTCATAAAATCTAACCTCGCTGATCTGATACATATAAATGAACTATATTGTTAATTAAAATATTT
>JALWGO010000072.1 GCA_027038805.1 Thermoprotei archaeon | reverse complement strand
GACTTACCGGGTGGTAGGGATACGAGGTGTTTTACTACTGTTGACGCTAGTGGTGCTACGAGTACTGCTGCATCAATACAGGAGGCTGTTGAAGCTGGTGCTAGCTTGATCTTATTGGATGAAGACAATGTTGCAACCAATATACTGTATAGTGATGAGAGGGCTGAGGAGCTCGTAGAGCATAAGACCGTGACCCCACTATCAATACTAGCCGATGGGTTGAAGTCTAATGGGGTATCCGTGGTAATTGCTTCTTCGGGTAACTTGAACTTATTGTCTGTAGCCGATACTGTTATCTTAATGGATGAGTACCATGCACTAGACGTTACAGTTGATGCGAGGAGACTGGTTAGAAGATATGGGTTAGATAAACTAGCTAGAATGGAGGATAGCTATAGTTTGCCTAGAACACGTTTACTTGAGAAACCATTATTACTAGTTAAACCTAGGGTTAAGGGGAGGATACTAACTGATAAGAAGCTTCCCGTAGGAGTATTAATAGATAACCCCCAACTCGTTGAAGAAGCCCAATACAATACCATCATTGAATTACTTCGTAGGATAAAATCGTTTACTGGGAAGAGTTTTAGAGAAATCTCTGATACCGTGGACGAGGAAATAAGTAGAGGTTTTAGAGAGCTCCTTAGAGGAGAGCCTTCTCCGGGACTAGCTGAGATTAGAGGCTTAGACTTCATCTACGTTTTAAACCGTCTTCCAGGAATAAAGGTGGTTCAACGCGGAGAATAATTGCGGAATGCTGTGAGAAGATTATTATACTCTGGCTACAGCATTTCTAACTGGGTGGTTGCGACAATAAAGCCCCAGTTTATTGATAGGAGAAGAGAACTAGAATTCCTTGAATCTAAGTGGAGGGAGAAGAAACCACAACTACTAATAGTCTACGGTAGACGGCGTGTAGGCAAAACAATGTTGTTGAAAGAATTCTTAAAGAATAAGCCGGGAGCGTATATACTGTTTACAGAAGACTCCTACCAAGAAAACCTTGAGAAGATAAAGAGGGCTCTAGCCAAGCTAACAGGGAGAGAGTATTTCAGGGAGATGAAAGCAGATCTACCACGACTCTTCAAATACTTTGCCGAAGAAATAAGCGATAAACGAGTAGCACTAGTATTTGATGAGTTTCAATACTTTGTTCAACTCAATAGAGGCGTGCTAAGCCTCCTCCAAGAATCATGGGATGAATACTTATCCAATACCCAAGTATACATTGTGTTATGTGGTTCAAGTATAGGGATGATGGAGAGCCTCCTATCATACAAGAACCCCCTCTATGGGAGGAGAACCGGGCAATGGAAGGTAGCACCCTTCACATTAATTGAAGTTGCAGAAATGTTTCCAGATAAGAGCTTTGAAGAACTTGTGAAAATCTACGCTGTTTTCGGTGGAACACCCTTCTACCTAGCACAAGTAGACCCGTTGAAGACTATAGAGGAGAACATTAAGGAGAAGATACTGAAGAAGGGAGAAGTACTCTACGAGGAACCAGAATTCCTTCTCAGAGAAGAATTCCGCGAGCCCAAGACCTATAAGCTCATATTAAAATACATTGCACTAGGCTATA
>JALWGO010000071.1 GCA_027038805.1 Thermoprotei archaeon | reverse complement strand
ACTAGCCCTAATAGTAGCTTCAACTCTTGTAACAGCTACAGCTACAGCTGTTGCAGGCGTTATATCGTGGATAGGCCTATTATCACCCCACATTGTTCGCAGGCTTATAGGCTATGACAACCGATGGGTTATTCCAGGCTCAGCTCTAGTGGGGGCAATCCTCCTCCTATTATGTGATGATATTGCCCGTAGCCTCATAGTAACAGAGCTACCCTTAGGCGTTGTTACTAGTTTTCTCGGAGCACCATTGTTTATGGCTATACTAAGGTATGCCAAGCCTATAGGAGGCGAGAAATAGTGGAGAAAATCATTGTAGATAACGTGTACTATCATTATCCGGGTATGGATGAAATGGTTTTAAGAGAAGTATCCTTCACCGTAAAGGATGAGAGAGTTGTAGCGATCCTAGGTCCTAACGGTAGTGGTAAGACTACTCTAATGAGACTCCTCCTAGGATTCGATGAACCAGTAAAGGGTGAGATAAAGGTTCTCGGTAGAGCTCCAGTAAGCTATGATAGACGTGAGTACGCCAAAATCGTGTCATGGGTTCCACAGGAACCTAGTATACCGTACCCATTCACTATACTCGAATACGTATTGCTTGGAAGAACACCTCATGTAGGATACCTTTCCGCTCCAAGCGAATCGGATTTAGAGAGAGCTCTAAGTGTATTGGAACTACTCGGGCTTAGAGAACTAGCCAGTAGGCCTATAACAAAGCTTAGTGGTGGTCAGAAAAGACTCGCTGTTATAGCTCGCGCACTAGCCCAAGAGCCAAGAATCTTATTCTTAGATGAACCCACCAGTCACTTAGACCTAGGCAACAAGCACCTCGTTTTAAGGATTCTAAGAAAGCTCGCCTACGAAGAGAATATTCTCGTAGTATATACTACTCATGATCCATGGGAGGCTTTAAGCCTATCCGATAGAGTACTCGTACTATATAATGGAAGAGTACTAGCATATCAGGAACCAGGACTAGTAGTTACGAGAGAATTCTTGGAGAAAATCTATGGTATAAGATTCATAGAGTGCAAGTGTAGTGATGGGAGATTCTTTGCTCTTCCAGAATATTAGGCTTGTAGGATATTTGCTGCTATGAGCGTTGAGGTCTGACGTATACGTTTATCACTTCTTATCTCGGTTACGATTTTATCTAGTTGGGGTAGGGATTCAGCTTCTAAGTGTATGAGTAGGTCGTAGATTCCATATAGTACTGCTACTTCTCTTACATTAGGGTGTTTTACTAGGTCTTCTGCTACCTCATATTCTTTCCCTGTTTCAACTGTAGCTAATACATAGGCTTCAACCATAGGGCATACCCGGATGGATGAGGTGATTTTCTTAGCGGAGAGGGAGGGTTCTTACAGTATTTAAGGGTTTTTATAAATGTTTTAAGACATTGTATGCTTTTGCTTAAGAGTTTCTAATAGTTTTAATAGGTCTACTAGAACGTATTGTTGTTTTTCTTCAACTGGTTTCTTTATATCCTCTATTCTTCTAGCTACCACTGCATACTTGTTTACGCTCTTCTGTAAGCCTGTTCGACTAGCTTTTGCTTCAAGTATCCTAGCCTCTCTCAGAGCCTCTTGT
>JALWGO010000070.1 GCA_027038805.1 Thermoprotei archaeon | reverse complement strand
TATCCAGGAGAAGCGTTCACCCCTAATAGGGAAGATAGGCTCACAGATAGCAGGCGATGAGGTAAGCGTTGTAGATGACCCCTACATACCATGGTATTATGGCTCTAAGAACATAGACGATGAAGGCGTTAGGACTCTGAGAAAACATGTTATAAGAAAAGGCGTATTGGAGACCTACCTATACGATCACTACACTGCTAGTAGAGAGGGAAGAGAATCTACTGGCAACGCCTACCGCATGCAGCCATGGAGTAATCCCAGACCCTGGGCTACAAACCTAGTATTCGTAGAAGGAGATGCAAGCATAGATGAAATAATACGTGATACTAGGCGCGGAATACTTGTATCCGAGACTATTGGGCAATGGCTCTCAAACCCCGTTAGCGGGCAATTAAACGCGACTATAAGCCACGGCTACCTAATAGAAAACGGTGAAATCAAGCACCCAGTAAAGGGAATGATAGTATCAGCGCAATTCTACGAAGTATTAGCCGAGAAGATAAGGGTTATCGGGAAAGACCTAGAATGCTATGCTAATACTTGTAGTCCCCCTATAAGAGTAGATGATGTAACGTTAGCTGGAAGATAACTCTCTGTATTTAGGTCAACTATTTTTAAACCCTCCATAACGCTAACTCCTTCTATACTAACACTATATTCCCGGTAAACAAAAATATCCTCACCCATTATAATCTTAGGACAGTTAGTGGAAGCCTTGACGCCCAAAAAGAAAGAGGTAACGCTGAAGGACGTAGAAATAGTTATACCCACATTGAACGAGGAGGAGGCTATCGGAAAAGTATTGGACGAAGTATTTAGCGTTGGAGTAAAACCCGAGCAAGTAATGGTTGTTGACGGCCATAGCAGTGATCGAACCAGGGATATAGCTCGGGGAAAAGGTGTTCGAGTACTATTACAGGAGGGTAAGGGTAAAGCAGATGCTATAAAGACTGCTATAAAACACGCTATGAGACCATATATGCTGGTAATGGATGGAGACTATACATACCCTGCAACAGAAATACCTAGGCTAGTAGAGAAGGCCAATGAGGGCTTCGACGAGGTCATAGGAGCCCGGCTCTATGGGCGAGAAAACATACCCTTATTTCACCGTTTCGGTAACTGGATTATTACAAAGGTCTTCAACTTATTCTTTGGGACAAAGCTTAGAGACGTTTTATCCGGCATGTACCTGGTAAGACTAAGCCTCGTAAGAGACCTACCAATAGAGTCAAAGGGCTTTAGTATAGAAGTCGATATTGCTGCTAAGGTTGCATCAATAACTGGTAAGATAACTGAGGTACCAATATATTATAGGAGGAGGATTGGCGAGAAAAAACTCCGAATGATCCATGGAGTACTAATAGTTAAGGATATAGTGAAGCTTGCCTGGAGGTATAATCCAGCCTTCATAATACTCGTATTAGGGGCACTCTTATTCATACCCGGCTTAACTATCAACCTATGGGTTCTCGCGAAACTATTATTCTATGGTATAAAACACTATGTATGGGCTATTATAGGAACCCTTATCCTCTCCTCGGGTGTACTAACACTAGCCCTAGCCGTCATAACAATATATTTGAAGAGATCCGAGTATAGGATAACACATCACGTATTAGAAATTAGACGTGAGCTAGACGAAATATTGAGAAGACTTGAGGAGAAAAAGGAGGAAAAATAATGGTTAGAAGGAAGGCGTGCGAGGTAGGTGTATCTGTTGTTACAACCACATGGTGTGAAAGAGAGAATATAGGAGTATTATTGGATCGCATCCACCACATTCTACGTGGAATAGACTATGAGGTAATAGTAGTAGACGATGGTAGCCCTGATGGAACGGCTGAGGAGGCATTAAAGCATGGGGGCAGGGTGATAGTTAATGATAGGCGTTTAGGTCAAACACTAAGTCTTGCTAGAGGCATATTTGAGGCTAAGGGGGACTGTATTGTAACAATTGACTCCGACCTCGAGAACCCACCCGAACTCATACCAAGACTATTATCTATGCTCGAATCCTATGACTTCGTTGTAGCTTCTCGTACAAGGATACCGAGGATAAGCGAGAAGATAGCATCAATAATGTTTAAGAGGAGACTCGGTGTTAGGGATATCTACTCTAATTTTAAGGCGTTTAGGGGAGAATATAGTGGAGTAGTAGCGAGAACTAGTTGTGGTGAGACTTTTGGAGCAGAGTTCACGTTAAATGCTGTAAGACATGGGCTGAGGATTGGAGAGCTATTATATGATCCCCCACCACGTAGGAGTAGGCCGAGGATAGGCGGGGTTTTAAAGGCTAATTTGAGGATAATGGCCGCTAATACTCGCTTATTGAAGTGTCTTTTAAAGGGATAATCCTTAAAGACTACTCCTAGAAAAACATTTTCAATGGGAAGTATTGTTGGAGGGTTTCTACGAATACTATAATCCTACGAGAATAATATTTAGCCGAGAGGGTTTAAGGGAGCTAGGCAAGTATATTGTTAAACGTGTTGGAGGTAACCTAGCCCTAGTATTATTGGATAAGAAGACGTTTCTCGGATGTAAGGGGCTGGTAGACGAGCTCTTAGACTCTTTGAGGACTAGTGGATTAGAATACGTTGTATTCGATGATCTTCCATTGAATCCTTCTCTAAGCGATATTGAACGAGTAATAGACGTTTTTAGGAGGAGTTATGCTGACCTGCTATTAGGTTTTGGTAACTGGAACGCTGTAACCACTGCTAAGAACGTAGCTGCTGCCATATCGCTTGGAGGAGATCCTACGCGGATAATAACTGGTTACGAGAAGATAGGGGCCACGATACCAGTGGTAATAGTTCCTTCAACACATGGTAATGGCTTAGAAGTCTCCGGATACACCATACTTGAAAGTAGGGGGAGAATACATTTCATATATTCTCAAGCACTCTACCCCAAGCTAGCAGTCTATGACCCAAGGATTACTCTAAAAACCCCGTTGAACATAGCTGTCCTGAGCGTTGTAGAAGCATTAACTAATGCCTTATCTGCTCTTGTTAGCACGAACTCTAATCCAATGAGCAACTTATACGCGAGGACAGCACTAGAGATGATATTGTCTAATCATAAAATACTGCTAGAGAAACCAGACAATATAGGGGTCCGCGGAGAACTCTTATGGGCTAGTATGCTAGCCGGAAGGGCCTTCGACTTAACGGGGCCTAGCCTAGTCCACGTCTTAGCCCATACAATAGCCTTTATGTACGGCGACTTATATCCGGGTAGAGTTACAGTACCCCTACTCCCATCGTGGATACAATATGTTCTACCAAGAGCATCCAACAAGAGCCTATTAGCAAGGATTCTCGGTGTAGGCATTGAAGATTTGCCACGTAGAATAGTTGAGATATTAGAGGAAATGAAGGCTTATACAAGGCTAGGCGACATTGGAATAACTGTCAACGAGATAATGAGAGTACTTGAACGCTTGGACGAGACCATTAGAGCAGATGCTAGAAAAATACTTGAAGCTAGTATTTAAGATCTAGTTGAACCCTACTGGGCGTTGAAGATAGATATAATTTTGAATTAAACTCTCTTAGAAATCTACAAGGATTATATTATTTGTCTTTAATCATTATATCTTTTAACCCTTTACGAATACTTTTACGAGTAAATATTAGTGTAATTGTCGTCGTCAAGGTGTTATGGGTTTGAGAATACTCTTAATACATGCAGAGAAGTTCTGGTTTAAAGCCAGGCAGAAGGCTATCAAGTCAGCTGAGCCCCTTGAAGAAGTTCCCGGGGAAGCGAGTGCTGAGAATGCTCTTGTAGCCTTTGTCTCCGTTGAGGCTAGAGATGAAGCAAACATTGATGATGCCGTAGTTAAAGCCGCTGATGCTATTGAGGACGTGTTTAAGAGGGTTAAAGCAGGATCAATCATAGTCTATCCTTATGCACACTTGTCATCTGAGCTAGCCGCACCCTCTAAGGCTCTAGAAGCATTAAAGAAAATCGCCTCGGAACTTGAGAGACGCGGGTATAAGGTTATACGTGCCCCCTTTGGATGGTATAAGGCTTTTGAGATTAAATGCTATGGTCATCCCTTGGCGGAGCTCTCGAGAGAAGTTAAGCCAGCTGCTGCGGCTAAACCCGTTATTGAGAGAAAATACTATATACTCACTCCAAGCGGTGAACTCTACAAGCCCGAAGAATATGTTTTCAAGGAAGGCGAAGAAGAGTTTAAGGCACTAGTAGAAAAGGAGGCGTTAAAGAAAGAATTACCTGGTGGAGAGAAACCGCGTGTAGTTGACTATTGCCGTAAATTCGGGTTTGAGTGGGAGCCTTTATCTGATGTAGGACATATGAGGTATGGTCCCCACGCTACTGTTATGGTTGAATCGATTGCAGACTATGCTTGGAGGGTTGCACAAGAGGTAGGAGTACCAGTATTCAAGGTTATGGGTACCAATACCTTTGACTTAAACCACCCGGCTGTTAGGAAGCACGCTGAACTCTTCGGTGAGAGGCTCTACGAGATTAGAGTTGAGGGTGGAAGATACATTCTACGCTATGCTGCATGCTTCCAGCAATTCTCTATTCTAAGTGACTGGCAGTTAAGCTACCGTAACCTCCCCATGGGGATGCTCGAGGTAGCTGATAGCTACCGCTTAGAGCAACGCGGTGAAACCCTTCTATGCTTCCGTTTAAGAAAGTTCTACATGCCCGACTTCCACATACTAACCAAGGATCTAAGAGAAGCAGTAGAGGTTTCAAAGAAGATCCAAGAAAAGATCTTAGAGGAGGGGAGGAAGGCTGGCTTCAACTACTGGGCTATATATAATGTAACCGAGGACTTCTTCAACGAGCACCGAGACATAGTATTAGACTTCGTTAAACGTGAAGGCAAGCCTGTCCTAGTAGTCGTGAACCCAGCTGGAATCTATTACTGGGTTATAAA
>JALWGO010000069.1 GCA_027038805.1 Thermoprotei archaeon | reverse complement strand
TAACCCTCAAACACCTTAGGTACGCTGCAGAACTGCAATCAAAGTATAGTGAACTAACGTTCTTCGACTCTATACATGCCTCAATAGCGTTAACAGATAAACTAGTATACTATGACCTAGACACTACCGTTAAGAAAATAATAGAATACGAGAAGAAAAGATAACATAAATCGAGAAAGTTAGAGGCAATTAAAGTAGTGTTCCACGATAATGAATTGTAGCCGGGCATCCAAGACACATATTACTAATGTATCGGGGGCACGTACTACAGTCTCTTCTACATGGAGTCTTCCCAATTTTCTTCTCATAGGTTATCTTTACTGGGAGATACTTCGGCTTAACTATATCGGCTATAAGGTACACTTCGCTCCTCCTAATACCCTGCATCCGCCTAACAGCACATACAGTTGAAATACACTTCAATACATAGTCGTCTTCAGCAACCATTAACGCTACAAGATTATATCCCCCAACCATTGACGCTAAGAAAACTATGCGCGGGCAATCCTTAAACTTCTCAACAATGTCCGCCAAGTGTTCCTCGTTGTCAACTTCTATGAAAACTAGTACGAGCTTCAAACCCATTTTAACCGAGTTTACCCCTACTTGGATTCTCATTAAACCCTGTTTTTCTAGCTGGATCAAATGCTTCCTAACCGCTACATGTGTTATCCCGAGCTCTCTTGCAAGTTCTACTAGACTTTTCCTCCCATCCTCATATAAAATTGATAATATCTTCTTCTTTGTATCACTTAGTTTTTCCGTCTGCATATACTCTTCGACCCAGTTCTTAGTCTCATGTTATTGTTTCACTATCAAACTATTTATTAGTTTACGGAATGTTCCCTGGAATGCTGCAATCCACAGTAATAGTAGCAGGAAGTATATGGTTAAGCCAAAATAGTCTATTGCACCTATACCAGTTATACTGTATATGACATGCGTAGATGCTACATAGGCTCCTAGGGGAAAGGTAAAAGCCCACCAAGAGGTAGCGTAGGGTAAATCCTTCTTCAACGCGTAGTGTGTTGTTACAAGCATAGCCATTAGCAGCCACCAAACACCACTACCCCAAAAGAATACCAGGAAGGCCTTCAGAGCGCTAACCATTGGTTCTCCTAGGAAACTAGTATGCGTTATCAGATTGTTTAATGCAACAGTACCAGCTCCTATGGGTCCAAGGTTTATCCACATAGTTGGAACAAGAGTACTTGGAAGAGGCTTATGTAGTATAAACCTGTAAACACATACTGCAAGTAAGGCTATGTATATGAAGAACCCTGAACCCCATGAAACTATATTGAAGAATAATCCCAGCTCATATAATCCCCCATTAATTCCCTCCAATACTAGGCCGCCAACAATAGGTATAACAATTAATCCCACTGGGGGTATGAATATAGATGGATTTATATGATCTAAGCGTACTGCCTCACTCTTAAACAAGTTATATGGTACTACCACACCCAGTATAAAGGTTATGAGAGATCCTAGGAGCCATAAAAATAATCCAATGTAGCTATTCTTTAATACTATTATGTAGTCAGCTGCTAGCACCATTAACCCTATTGGTAGTGTGGGATAGAAATTAGC
>JALWGO010000068.1 GCA_027038805.1 Thermoprotei archaeon | reverse complement strand
ACACCATACCAGGTCTTTAACCATATACCATACTATAACACTAGCAAGCCATGAGGCAAGCCATAAATCACTAAGCTTCCTAGACCCAGCAAGCCATTCACGTAGAGGAGCAATAGATACACCAACCATTAAGCCAGCAATCGTCTCGTTACCCTTTGCTGGAGCTACAATATTCATAACCGAAGCCGAAGCATAGAGGTGATCGAAAATACTATGAGTAGGAGTACGCGAATCAGCGGGAGTAATAATGTTCCCACAATACCTATACCACAAGGGCTCAAACAAAGTCTCAAAAACATGAAGCACCCCAATAAAGCCTTGATCACCTAAAACCTGATAAGCACCAGACAATGCATCACTAAACCTTGAAATCCACCTCCTAAGACAACACGCTACAAAATCCAGCTTACTCGAAGACAAACCAAAACGACAATAAACTTCTGGCTCAAAAATATTCACTAGACCCGAAACATAAGCAGACCAAACACTATATTTCCTTTTCCGTTGAATTATTCTGTATTCTTGTAAGGCTCTATCTCCATAAATATCTTGCAATATATTAAATAATAAGTGCTTGTAATACTTGTAAACACTATACTCCAAGTTGTCAATCTCCCATCTATCGAAACCAGCTGCAACAATATCACTTATTATATGTCTTCCTGGTCTTCTATTTCTCCCGTCTCGTCTCCTTAGACTAACCTTGGGGAGTGGGATATAGTTTCTTATTCTATTGAAGATTTCAGTAGCTTCTTCTTCGTGGTCATCGCTATTACTTAAAAGTCTATACTCTT
Organism: Thermoprotei archaeon; assembly: GCA_027038805.1. Lineage (GTDB taxonomy): Archaea > Thermoproteota > Thermoprotei_A > Sulfolobales > WANQ01 > JALWGO01. Next base: position 800 of record JALWGO010000068.1, on the reverse strand, counting down.
TCATAATCTTTGTTAGTAATTTGTGAGGTGGATCATGTAGTTGCGATACTATTTTAAATAGTATTAGGTTTCTATATGTTAGGTGTTCTCCGCCCTGTATTCTTTTGATATTCATTGTTTGGTTACCTCTTTTTGTTTTTTATTTCTATTAGTTGGATTTGATTGAAGTATCCGTAGCCTCTTGTTGTTTTTCCTCCTACTCCAACGTTTTCTAGTGCATAGAATAGTAGGTTGTAGGCTAGGTCTAGTGGAGACTTGTAATCGAGTAAGCAATCCTCGGCTTGCTCTGTCTTCCATCTATTATTGTCGAATAATATTATGAATCGGTATGTTGAGCCAGCGCTAAGAGATAATCCTAGAATAGGGTTGGGTTTAACATCTAGTTCTGTCTCAACGTCTTCTCCATAATGTGCTGTTATAACATCAGCTTCAACGAGCCCACCATTCAATCCACAGTCAACAGGGTAGGCGTCTAGAGCCTTTATGAGGCCGACACGAGCTTCAACTCCGCTAGGACAGTCGTCTCCACTGCATCCGAAGATTATGCTAGAACACTTTCTCATATCCCCGGGGAAAGCTTGCTCGGCTATTGCCTCATAGGAGGCTCTTAAAACACCTTTAACACTAGACCCGGGAATCCATGGAACATCAAACAAGGGGTGCCATAAGGGCATAAACCAGATCCTACCAAGCCCCTCACTACTACCAACAATACCACGATAACCTAGAACAGCGTCAACAACGATAAAACCATAACCAGAATCCTCTAAAACCCCGAGAAGATAATCAAGATACTCTCT
>JALWGO010000067.1 GCA_027038805.1 Thermoprotei archaeon | reverse complement strand
CCCCCAGACACCCGGCACCCCCCGGGCACATGAAGGGGGTGCGGCACCTCGGGGACGCAGAAACCCGGTGGTCGGGGGTTCAAATCCCTCCCGCGGGACCATCATTCTCTTACTATTTTACTAGTTGGCTGTTCTTTGAGCTTTTTGTTATGGTTTATGTATTTTATAAGTGTAAATGTTGGGAATGTTTGTATGGGTTGTTCATGTGTTTGTTGTTTGGAGAGGAATTTAGTGGATAGATTTAGGGTATCATGTTCTTTGTCTATGTTACTAATGTGTTACGATAGGTTATGTACTGTTTTGTTTGATTAATAGTGATTCTAGGCTTGTAAGGGGATAGTATTCGGGTTTTGTTGTTCTTTATGTGTTCTCTAATATAGTAATGTTGTTTCTCGTCTTAGTGTTATCTTATTATGGTTGTCCGATATGTGATTGTTGTATCAAATAGCCTACCCTTTAGTGGCTCGCCTAGGCCTTTAGTATCGCTTGCAAAGAACTCTACTTACTTTAAACCCTAGTGTGTTAATGTATTCCTTTTTTAGTATCATTAATGTATAGTGAGGAGAGGCGATACCTACGGCTTGGTACTCTTGTTTAGCTAAGTATTATAGATATCTTTCTGTCACTGCATCCTGGATTATAGTAGACTAGAGCCCTTACCTATATCAAGGTTCTCTGGAGATTGATTGTACGCTTATTCTTTTCTTCAGTCGTCTTCCTTAAAACTAAAACCAGGTATTCTCAGAAGTCTTCTTGTTTGTCAATAAAGAGTTCTTTTTACTTCCTCGCTATTTTGTATTCCTAAAGTTTAATCCTATAGTGCTCTAAGAACTAAGAGAGATTTCGTTGAATCCTTATGTTTTTGGTTGTCTGGTATGTTCTTTAACTTAGTGTATTAAGGAGTATATGTGACCAGTAGCTCTTTGCTTATTCGAAGAGAGTTTGGATTTATAGGTGGTCTTGTTTAAACATATTATTAACGAGTTCTATAGACCATAAGTTATAAATAATCTACTTAGAGAATAGATTTTGTGACTGCTATGAGCGAATATGTCGCTAATCCGGTGGATCTAGATTGTACGAGGAGATATTGTTTTTGTTCTGGTAAAGACGATAACATTGATAAGGATGCAATAGATAAATGTCTATTTGAAAATAAGTGTGATAAGGACTTATCCAAGTATAAACTGGATGAGGAACTGGTTGAAACCGCTATCAACGATGTTGTCAACTCTATCAGAGAGTATGAAGGAAGGGTATTATTCATTGTTAATTGTACTGAAAAGAAGGCTTGGAAAACGTGCTGTAAGGGAGGATGTTTTGAGAAATATATTCCAGCCGAATGTGCTTATTGTGGTTCATCGTTCATTAGATTCAAGAAATTCCTATATAGGCTATGGAATGAAATGAAAAATGATGAGATAAGCTATCCTATATATTGGGTTATCTTAAGCGCAAAGTACGGATTCATAGAGCCTGATCACCCAATACACGAATACAATGTAACACTTAGTAATGATGAAACGGGACCTATAGATCTAGTTTCACTTATTAGGCAAGCCAAGTATCAGACAAGGATTCTCCATCTACATGAAAAAGATTATAAAAAATTAATAGAATTCGATAAAATATATGTTTATAGTAATGACATATATTATCTCATAGCAGTAGCTATTGTATTTGGAGCAAAAACCAAACGGCTATTACTCACAAAGGACGATAATAAACTAGGAAACACTATAAAGGATTTCAAGAGACTAAATACGTTTCTCAATGAATATGCATACTTCCTTATAATCAACTAAGCTATATGCTTACTTAAATGCTTCGTAAACAAATGAACATACTGTATTCATTATAATCCTAGCAGTTTAACCTTTATTAAGAACACATTCTAACCAGTTATGATTGTCAGGGCTTTCCCTTACATTATTTAAAGCTAGTAAGAATTCCTTAAGGGAGTTCTTGATGATACAATAAGTAATTAAGGAATACATATGTGTTAAGCGTAATTAAGGCTAGTTAGAGGATGCACTAAGTATTTTGGTCTTCTCTGTTTCGTCTTTTACTTGTGTTCTCAATAATATCTTGAAATAGGAAATCTTATAGAATTATTGTAACTAGGTTCGCGCGTAGTAAAATGATTGTTGTTACCCCAAGGATTCGAATTAAGATTCATTATGTAGTGATGAGTTCGTAATTCCTTGCTAATCTTTACAGTAGAAGTAAATGGTTTAATGGGAGACTCTATTCCTGTAAATTCTATACGAAGTAGCGATCAAGAGAAGTAGTAATGTGGTCATGAGATAATACCGCAGGGGGTTTATAAGACCCCGGAGAGTGAAGCGACGGGGAGTTTATAAATCCCCTGCGGTATGTATACAAGTCTTGGTTGTTTAGAAGTGGATTTATCTAGCATTAATCCTTGGTGGAGGATTCCTCCTCCTAAGGATCCGGGGGATACTAGAGATATTGAGTATGTTAAGTTGAATATAGTTGAGCGAGATAGAGAGCTTTCAACATATGCTCATGGTAAGGTGAGGATAAGACCTCAAGAAATAGAATTGCTTACTAAGAGAACTGTAAGGTTTAGAGGCCAGGAAATACCAGTAATAGCTCTTCCCATAGTGATAACAGTTCGTGGCCCACGTCAAATAGGTAAAACCACTTTCCTTAAACTACTCATTTTACGCTTACTTGGTTATGATGTTCGACCTTTAAAAGGAGGCTACTTGGTGAAAAGGAGACCTCGTATAACCGGAAACTTGAACGTGATCTATATAGATTGTGATAAACTGGGTATAGAGGAGCATAGAGAGCTAATTAGTGTGGCAGAAAGTGTTTTAAAAGAGCATAGTGGGATAAGCAAAGGTAGGTTCTATCTCTTTATAGACGAAATAACTAATGTAAGAAACTGGTCAAGAGCAGCTAAAGGTCTGGTAGAAATAGCTCTAGGTAGCGCCACAATAATCCTAACTGGTAGTCACAGCTTGGACGTAAGAATACTCTCAGAGACATTGGCTGGACGAAGAGGAGAAGAAAGGATCTTTAGACAAGCCATTCCTTCGGGCCCAGATATAGAATATTTACCTTTAAGATTTAGAGAATATGTTGCGAACCTTAACCCAGACATTAGGGATCTTTTATGGGATCTGGGATTAATGACTATCACCAAGAGAATGGAGTTTCTATTAGATATACTTAGTCTAAAATCAACAAATATACCATCCGAGCTTAATGAGATAAAAATAAAGTATGGAGAGGAACTCGAAAGATATTTCTATAACTACCTACTAACTGGTGGAATACCTAAAGTCATAGATGAATACTATAGCTATGGTTCTATTGATTCAAGTACCTACGAGACCTATATTGAACTAGTGTTAAAAGACGCTTATAGACTAGGACTTAGTGAAAGAGTTCTATTGGATGTTATCCATGAGATAATAGAGTCCCTATCCTCACCTATAGGTATAGCTAAAATAGCACAGAAGATAGGCTTGGGGCGTGACACAGTGTTTAGACATATAGAGTTTCTTGAACACGCATTCGTTCTCATGTACTTGTATCCATACGATATTATCAAGGATAAAAAGTACATAACAGGTATGCCTAGAAAATATTTCATCATTGACCCATTCATAATCCACGCGTTTAGAGCAAAAACACTGGGTTTTACATCACCCTTCGAGATATCCAGAGAGTACGTAATGTCTCCTAGCTTAAGAGGAAGACTATTCGAGAGTGTTGTGGCAGCTCACTTGAGATATTTGACTAGAGAGGTCGCGGGCACACCTCTATACATATATAATGAATTTATATACTATGGCAAAGCTAATAGCGGTGAAATAGACTTTGTGGTATACTTACCAGCCTATAGAAAAAGTATAAGGAAAATGTACCGTGAAAAACTCGGTATAGTTAGTGATGCTCCATATATATCCATTGAGGTAACCAGCGAAGAAAAAATTGACAGAAGATACATAACCAGTTTAGTAAAAGCCTCCTCAGCAAAGAATATTAGAGGTATTGCTGTAACATCAAAAAACATGGGTATATACAGAACATTTGCGGAAATACCAATATACTTATTCCTTCTACTAATATAGGTATAGAATCATAATATTCATTAATACAAGAAGGATTACCTTTTTTAAGACTATTAGAATTCTTAAACACTCCTTTTGAAGAATAATCTTAATACTAAGGTACAGTTAGTTAAGACCAGTGGAACGAATTCCTTACAGGCAAGGACATTTGCCAGGTTTATAACTAATAAACAACGTAATACAAGTTGTAATAGATCTTGAAATATATTAAGCAATTACTCAGCGCTTACTAGCTTTCAAGTCTTTATCTAACTAATCCTTTAGCATATTTTATGTACTTTATGAGTTAGAATTCGAGTTACTCAACGTTCTCAAATGAGAATTTGTTGTTGTCTTACATAGAGGATATATATGAGTAATATACCTTCGTTGTTTTTGTGCATGTTTCGGACTTGTTGTTTCTTTGTTATTCCTGTTTTGTTATGATTTATGGTTTTAGGATGAGCTTTAATAGTATATGTATTCTTTAATTTATTTAGGGCTTGCTGTATGTGGGTTTTGGGAGGGGTTCTGAATTGAGGGTTAATGGTGTGAGGGAGTTGAGGATTCTTAGTAGGGCTGTGGAAGAGGGTGTTGGGGAGAAGGAGGAGGCTGGTGCGCTTCTTGTTGTTGAGGCGCTGGGTAAGATGTTGGGGGAGGAGGCGGTTCCTTTGACTGTGGTTCTGGTTAAGCCTAAGGTTTCTGTGGATGCCGGTGGGGTTGTTGGGGGGTTGAGGGTGGCTAGGATGTGATTTTCCTTATGGTCTTGTTAGAAGAGAAGGTGGTTGGGACTGGGGTTTGTGGGTTTTGGGGGGTAAAAAATGGTTTAGTGTAAG
>JALWGO010000066.1:885-1598 GCA_027038805.1 Thermoprotei archaeon | reverse complement strand
TTAAGAGGATTCTTGAGAAGATGTTGAAAAAGAACCGTTTAACAGAGATTGATAAGAAGAGGTTTAGGAGACTAGTATTTGAGGATTTAGAGCTACTTGTCAAGGTGTTAAAGAGGGCTCTGGAATATGAGGACTACTTGGAGGACGAGATAAGTCTTATGAAGGAGGTATTGGTTATGGCTTCTCTAATTGCTAGGAAGATAGGCCAGCCAGCTATAGCTAGGAGTTTAGAGGTTATTGAGGCTGTAGTCGTTGAGCCTAAGCCATGATAAGGTTGAGGGGTTCAGTAGCGAGGAGGCTTCTCCATCACCGTTAACTGGTTCTGCGAGTGCGTAACTTCATCATCAAGTATTTGATAGAGTTTTCTGGTTTTTAGTTTTATTTTTATCTAAGGTATATTAGTCCTAGTATGTTACACTATCCCACGAGTGTGGGTAGAGTGAAGATCGCTATCATAGGTTTGGGTGCTGTTGGAGGATTATTGGCATATATGGCGCGGCGTGTTAAGCCTACTGTTATATATCGTTCACCCGTTTACCGTGAAGCGATCAAGTGTTTTGGTGGCGTTTATGTAAGGTTGCCTGATGGTAGGGAGGAAATTGTTAAAGTAGACCATGGATACGCTAATGAGTTCGAGGACTCATCCTTTGATACGGTTTTCATCACAGTTAAGGCTTATGATACCAGGGCTGCTGCTATTGAGGCTTCAAGGC
>JALWGO010000066.1:0-875 GCA_027038805.1 Thermoprotei archaeon | reverse complement strand
TCGGAGATGGGTTGCTGTGTTATTGGATGGTAATGTGAGGGTTGTTGAGGATGTAGAGCCTTATCGTTGGCTGAAGGTTATAGTTAATGCTGCTATAAATCCCTTAACCGTTATAGCGAATGCTCCTAACCGTATTGTTTTAGAGCTAGATAGCTATTGGGAGCTTGCAGTGAAAATCGTAGAAGAGGGAGTAAAGGTAGCGGAGGCTTTGGGTATAATGCTTCCTAGAGACCCCTTGGAGACTGTTAGGGAGGTAGTTGAGAAAACTCGTAATAATATATCGTCTATGCTTCAAGACTATAGGGCTGGAAGGAGAACTGAGATAGATTATATTAATGGTGCTATTGTGAGATTAGGCAAGGAAAAGAATATAGATACCCCAGTAAACTATACACTAACATTACTGGTTAAAGGGCTCACGGAGCTGAGAAGGTTATGAGGAAAAAGATACTTCCACCTCATCTCATTAAGATGAAGAAGCGTGGAGAAAAAATAGTAATGATAACAGCCTACGATTACCCCACGGCAAAGATTGTTGATGAGGTTGGAGTAGACGCTATTCTTGTAGGAGATTCTCTTGGAATGGTGGTACTCGGTTATTCTTCAACTCTACCAGTTACTATGGAGGAAGTACTCCATCACTTAAGGGCTGTAGTAAGAGCCAAACCTCGAGCCCTAGTTATAGGTGATATGCCTTTCTTAAGCTATGAGACTAGTATAAGAGATGCAGTACTGAATGCTGGACGTATGTTAAAGGAGGGTGCTGAAGCAGTTAAGATTGAGGGTGGAGTAGAAGTTGTCGATAAAGTAGAGGCTATGGTTAAGGCTGGCATACCAGTTATGGGTCATGTAGGCCTAACTCCTCAGAGAGCATT
>JALWGO010000065.1 GCA_027038805.1 Thermoprotei archaeon | reverse complement strand
GGCTAATATACGTCCAAGTCAACTCTATTAAAACACTACCCTATGTTGACGCTGCTAGAATAGTAGGAGTACACCCCCTAGCAATAATGTTCCGCCACATCCTACCCAATGCGTTAACACCAGTAACAGTCCAAGCAGCCCTCGACATGGGCTCAGCTATCCTAGAAGCAGCTGGACTAAGCTTTCTTGGAGTAGGTGTAACCCCACCTACACCTGAATGGGGCTTACTGGTAACAGAGGGTTGGAGCTCAATCAATATTGCGTGGTGGATTAGCTTGTTCCCAGGTCTAGCAATATTGATCACTGTTCTAGGATTCAACCTCCTAGCCGATGCTGTTCGCGAGGCAGGTGATCCCAGGCTTAGACGCATATTAATTGTGGGGAGGAAGCTGTAATGTCCGCGAAACCTCTTGTTGTGGAAAATCTTACAATACACTACTATACGTTGGAGGGGATAGTAAAAGCTGTACGTGGAGTAAGCTTTAGCGTTGATAAGGGGGAATCAGTATGTCTCGTAGGAGAAAGCGGTAGCGGTAAGTCAACTATAGGGTTAGCTATAGTTGGAGCCCTACCAGCTAATGCTAGAGTATTATCGGGTAAAATACTTGTAAACAACGTCAACATATTGGAACTCAGTAGTAGGGAGCTTGAAAAAATACGTGGGCGGAGCGTCTCAATAATATTCCAGGATCCAGCAGCCTCCTTTAACCCATTATTTACTGTAGGACAAATGTTATCTGATGTTATACGCTATAAGCTGGGGATACACGATAAAGAGGAATTGAAGAAGAAGGCTATAGAAGCATTAAAGAATGCTGGCTTACCGGATCCCGAGAGAGTCTACAACTCCTACCCCCACGAGCTTAGTGGTGGAATGCTTCAGAGAGCTGCTATAGCAGTAGCATTATCTACTAGACCAGACATACTGATAGCAGATGAACCCACTACAATGCTCGACGTAACACTCCAGGCACAGATACTGGAATTACTTCAAGAGCTTCGGAGAAAGCTTGGACTAGCACTAGTATTCATAACCCATAACCTAGGCGTTGCTGCTGGAGTATGCGATAAGATCCTTGTAATATATGCTGGAGCAATGATGGAGTTCGGGCCAGTTGACGAGGTATTAGTGAACCCCTTACACCCCTATACTCGTAAGCTAATAGAATGTGTCCCGAGATCAAGTGTACGTGTTGGTAGGCTAAAATACATACCAGGCTCGCTACCCGACTTAAGGAAACTACCACCGGGATGTGTTTTCGCGCCACGATGCGAGGAAGCTATGGATGTCTGTAGGGAAGAGGAGCCACCGTTAATCGAGGTTAAACCCGGACACTTCGTAGCATGCCACAAGTATAAGAGGTGATTAAGGATAAGCTTGCTTGAGGTAGTTGACCTAGTAAAATATTTCCCGATAAAGAAGGGCGTGTTTGGGAGAGTAGTAGGGTATGTTAGAGCAGTAGACCACGTCTCCTTTAGGATAGGTGAGAACGAGACCTTTGCTCTAGTCGGAGAGAGTGGTAGTGGGAAGACTACTACAGCTAAATGTATTCTCGGCTTACTCAAGCCTACATCGGGTAAGATATTGTTCCAGGGCAAGAAC
>JALWGO010000064.1:724-4977 GCA_027038805.1 Thermoprotei archaeon | reverse complement strand
TAAGAGTACCCATAGCTTCCCACACGTTTAAGATAATGGCTAGAAGAGACGAAGTCGAAAAGAAGTATTTTACTGGTACAGTCTACTTCTGGTTCATGACAATCCTACTAATACTCCTACTCGAACCAATTGATGCTGCTGCGGCAGTAATGGTTTCAAGCCTCGGTGATGCAGCAGCAGCTATAACTGGTAGAGCTTTACCCAAACCAAAACTACCATATAATAAGAGGAAGAGCGTTGCCGGCCTATCAGCTATGATCGCTGTAAGCTTCCTCTCATGCCTCATCGCAGGCGTTCCATGGACAACCGCTACAATAGTATCCATTACTGCAGGTCTTGTTGAGAGCCTAACTCTGGTTTCTGTTTTAGACGAGTTGACAGTCCCCATAACTGCTGGAGTATTATTGTGGCTCCTACCCTAGTCTCCTCCTATCCTATATCTATTCTTTTATAATTAGTGTTAATTTTATTAACATGCATAAATAACATAATATATAAGAGAAACTCTCCCTTAGGAGCTGAAATAGTAATGAGTTCTCAAACCCTAGTAGATGTTAACCTCCAGGGCATGGACCGCAACTTTGTTCCCAACGGCTCATATGATGCAATAGGATTAGGGATAGAAATGTTTTTGATGTTTAGTGAAAATGTTTATATAAGTTGATAGTCAAGTTACTATCTGGGATGTCTGAACGTCTTCTACGTCCTAAAGAAGCATGTAGAGTTCTTGGTGTTAGCTATACTACTCTTCGTAGATGGATTAAAGAAGGAAAGCTAAAAGCAGTACAGACAATCGGTGGAAAATATCGTATACCAGAAGGTGAAATAAAAAGACTGCTAAGTGGAGTAGAAACAAAAGAAACTAGAGCAGTAATCTACGCTCGTGTAAGCTCATCAGACCAAAAAAGCGACCTTGAAAGACAAATACAGTATCTAACACAGTACTGCTCAGCTAAAGGATATAGAGTCATAGATATTCTAAGCGATATAGCGAGCGGGTTAAAGACTAATCGTAGAGGTTTATTGAGGCTCTTCGACTACGTGGTAGATAGGAAGGTAGATGTAGTTGTCATAACCTACAAGGATAGGTTAACTCGTTTCGGTTTTGAATATCTCGAGTACTTCTTTAAACAATATGGTGTACAGGTAGAGACTGTCTATGGTGATGAACCTAAGGATGCTTATCAAGAGCTTGTAGAGGACTTGATAGCGATAGTTACATCATTTGCTGGAAAACTCTATGGTATGAGAAGCCATAGGAAAAAGAAGCTTGTGCAAGGCTTCAAAAAGCTCCTAAAAGAGGTTGAGAAGAATGACCAGAGTGACTAGAACTGTCGTAGTAAAGAGTGTAAAGCTACCGAGGAAAGTATTTAGGGTCTTCATAGAGCTTGAGGATATGTACCGTAACATGGTTGAACAATTAGTAATGTATGCTGTTACCAATAACATTAGGAGCTTCACTAGACTAAAGGCTTTAAAGTATCGTGAAATGAGAAGCCTCTATCCACAGCTACCTTCACACTACGTCTATACTGCATGTCAAGACGCTAGTACTAGGGCTAAAAGCTTTCTAAGGCTGAAGAAACTGGGCATAGTTGAGAGGGAACATCCAGAAGTTAGGAAAGTTTCAATATGGCTTGACGACCACCTATGGAGACCAATTGGATATACTGCAATTAGAATGGCTACTCATAAGGATTGGGTAACCATAGATTTTGAGCCTCATAAACAGTATTGGAAGTATGTTAATCGTGGATTGAGGATAGCTAGCGAATCCAAGATAAAACTTGATAAAAAGAATAGACAAGTCATAATCTACCTAACCTTTATTAAAGAAGTTGAAGAGCACAAACCCAAGGGCTACATACCAGTTGATGTTAACGAGAACAATGTTACTATACTGGTTGACGGTGTAGCTTATCTATTTGAGACCAATATGGAGAGACTAGTTCTCGGCTACTATTACCGTAGGAAGAAGATACAGGAGAAATACGATAAACTCTACGGTAAGAAATCAAGGATTAAAAAGAAGATTATGAGGAGACTCAAGGAGAGGAGGAAGAAGCTAGACGTTAGGTGGAAGCTTGCAAACATTATAGTTAGAGTTGCTTATGAGAAGCAATATGCTATTGTTCTTGAGAAGCTGGGTAAGAGAGTAGCAAATAACATGATAAGGAGAATAAAGGATAAACAGCTACGTCACAGGATATTCCAAGCAAGTTTCAAAGGTATTCAGAAAGCAATAGAAGAGAAGGCTAAAGAATATGGTGTTCCTGTTGTCTATGTAAACCCGAGAAACACGTCAAGGCTATGCCCAATACATAATACTCAAATAACCTACGACAACGGGTCTAGGATTGGAAAATGTAGTAGAGGAGGAGAGCTGTGGCACCGTGATGTGGTTGCTTGTTGGAATCTTCTCCTTAAAGCCCTGCGGGGTGATGGGAGCCGTGCTCCAAGCCCCGTAGGGCTATCTATCCTAGATGGGTGGGCTATGCCGTTACCCATGACAGCCACCCATAACCCCATAATCCTACCAAAAGGGTTATGGGCGAGGTGGAACTCCCTAGATGCGACCATGAACCCATATAAAATGATTGAAATGAACACCTAGGGAGAAACGGTAATGCCTCTAGAGCAAGCATTACTATTGATAGAACGTATGCCGAGGAGCTATCCACCCCATGTACTGGCGTTGGAAGAGTATTGTCCGGCAGCAATAATATTTGCACACAATGATGCTACTGTTCTAATAGCACTTGATACTGATGGATCCTTCTACGCTATTATAGACGACGAGTCTAAGGGCATAGAGAATAAGGACGTAGCAGACCTAGACGTAGAATCAGCTAAGAAGATAGTAAGAGAATACCTTGAAGGGAAAGAGGGTATCCCAAGCTCTCTCATTGCAACACTAAACACGAGACCCGTACTATACGTCTACAGCGATAAGATAAACGATATAGAGCTAAGAGACATCTACAGAATAATAGTGAAGAAACCGGGATTCCTATCAAGCCCCAAGATAATAATAGAGTACCGTGAACCAGCTCTCAACAAGCCGGTAAGAATGGAGGTAATAATAAGAGAGAAGAACTCCGTCAACACCATATACAACGTCTTACTCGGAGTACTAGGGCCAAATAAAGTAATATTAAAGTAAACGAAATACAATATCACACATTGATAATAAATCATAGAGTATTTTTTAACTATCCCTAATGTTTCAATGTAACTACATAGTATACTAGCAGACTATTAAGCCCATTTACTTGTAAGTTATTTCTACCTATCCTTACCTCATAGTAAGAGCTAGGCATCTTAGAGTATAAGTCAACTGCTACTGCGTATGAGAGGACATGGTTGATACACGAGTCTACTCCTATACTTGAAGCACGCATCGTTATCAATGACCGCGTACTAGCTGTTATCTTACCCATTCTAAATAATTGATTAACAAAGGCTGTGAGATCTATAGCTGAATACCTAGAACCCAATGTTCCATAAGTTGCTTGAAAGTAGGGTAGATAGGTCGTGTTAGGTGCTTTGTATATACTAGTGTTCCAGGAATCAATACTCGTTAACACTGAGTCAGCGGGCCTAGTTGTACCAGCACCTGCTGTTTCTGGGTAGAAGTCGGCTATATAGACGTATTCTTCAATATAGCCCTCTGGTGGTAGTCCCGGCCCATAAACCCTCCACTTCTCCCAACGATACTTGAAAGTCATCCAAACATAAGCCTTCCCACCAAGGCTTGCGGCAGTCTGTAGACCTATACCAGTATTTCTACTATAGGCTATCCAGCCAGCAAACTCTATATCAGGATATATTAGATACATTGTGAACCCTATTTCTCCGTAAGCCATGTACGCGTAGTGTAATGTACCATAGGTAGTTAGATCTAAGTTTAACATAGCTAGGACTACTGTTTTATTCCATTCATAGTAGTCCTCTAATACTCTAGTAGACGATATCAAAGGTTCTATTGAATTTAGAGATACTGTTTTCGTCTGCAATATCGTTTTATCTTTACTGGTAAAGTATATGTTTAGTAATTTATTGTACTTTAATTCGTTAAAGTCTATTCTAACTATTCTTGCCCCCACTAATCCATTCTTATTATAGGCAACTAGTCTCAACGTTAACGGTGCATATACACCCCTTTGCCTTAATGCTTTACTCCAAGCACTCCTCACATCGTCTACATTTAACTGTAATACACCACGGCTTATCACATGAATCCTTCCTATATT
>JALWGO010000064.1:0-714 GCA_027038805.1 Thermoprotei archaeon | reverse complement strand
AAACCATTGGGGTAAAGCGCGTCTATGAAGACAACGATATCGTCGTCAGCACTAATGTTTAAGACTACCGTATCATTGGCTATCAACAAGTTTACTGTAGGCATTATCACTATTGAAGAAATCAATACAACAAGTAGCAGCGGAGACGTATTCATTAGCCTTACAACACCCTCTTCTCATAATAGAAATCATGCAGTAAACATATTTAAGGATACAGTAGATTACCTTACAATAACATTGTTGTTCTCGCAAAAATCTATATATAGGGAATCCGGCATCGTTTCCCATTGACTATAGCTTACTATTTAACAGTTGTTCTTGATGATAAGTAGCCTTGTAATATTTCTAATACACTTTGATATACGTGATATAGTTGAAAAATAGAAATAGTAAAGATTATGCTAAAAATAGTTGAATGTTATGAATGTCTTCTTTGTTTTCTGTAGACTACTAGTACTATTATGATTATTATGGCTAGTATAGCTGCTATAATATAGGCTGTCGTGTCTACTCCTTTTTGAGGAATCGTAGTTGTAGTATTTGTTGGTATTGATGTTTGTGTGGTTATACTAGACGTAGTTATTGATGTTACTGTAGTAGTTTCTTGTGTAGATGTTTGTGACGTTAATGTAGTCGTGGTAGATGTTGGTTTACTAGTGGTAGTGGTTTGTGTATTAGTTGTGGTTAGTGATGGACTGGTTGTGGAACTAGTTG
>JALWGO010000063.1 GCA_027038805.1 Thermoprotei archaeon | reverse complement strand
GCAGCCAGTAAGGAATCAAAAGTTCTAGTAAGTCTTGATAGGAATGCAAATGCCTTTATTAGAGCAGAAGTAAAAGAAAAGAACAAAATAGTCGTCAACATAGGTGGGGATTATTATCTTTACACAACGGTTGACAAAGCATTAATTATATTAAGCGAAAAAATAGAGGAGCTTGAAAAATCGCGTAGAAATATTCAGAAAGAGTTAGCAGAAGCTATAAATAGAATTGAAAAAATAAGACAACAACTAACAGTACTCCAAGAGAAAATATCAAAGACCCAACAGTAATTATTTCTATTAATGTATTTATTAAGTAAATTGTATAAGAGTATTCAGTTTATTATTTACGGGTCACTAGTATTATATCGTGTTGTATTATATAGTTCGTGAGGAGTATTTCCGTGTTTGATAAATTAAGGAAAGTGTTCAAGAACATAATAGATGTAGCAACAACTCGTACAATAACAGATAAGGATTTCGAAGAACTACGTGAGACCTTGTTATTAGAGCTGATAGAAAATGATGTAGCTTATCAAGTTGCCGAGGAAATAATAGAAAAACTTCGTGAAATCATTGTTGGGTTAAAGATACGAAGAGCTTCGGGGAATGTGAAGCATTTAATGCTTGGCAAGCTTAAAGAATTATTGTTGGGATTTCTTTCTTCGCTAGAATATTTTGATTTAATCAGGGAAGCCAGAAATAACAGTCCCCTCTTAGTAGTGTTTCTCGGAGTAAATGGGGTCGGAAAAACTACTACGATAGCAAAATTGGGATATATGTTTAGGGTAAATAAATTTAAGACCTTATTAGTGGCTGCTGACACCTTTAGAGCTGGAGCCCAAGAACAGCTGGCCGAGCATGGTAAAAAACTAGGATTACCAGTATTTACGAGACCCTATGGAACAGATCCAGCTGCTGTCGTGTATGATTCAATGATATATGCTAAGCAAAACAAGTTTGATGTCGTATTAGTTGATACAGCTGGTCGAATGCATACAGATATAGACTTATTAGAAGAATTGAGAAAAATTGTAAGAGTAACTAAACCTCATTATAAAATACTGGTAGTTGATGCATTAACAGGTAACGATGCAGTAGAGCAAGCTAGAGTATTTAATGAAAAAGTCGGTGTAGACGGTATAATTGTTACAAAAGTTGATGCTGATCCCAAGGGTGGTACCATATTAAGTGTCTCATATGAGATAAAGAAACCAGTAATATATGTCGGTATCGGTCAAGGTTATACTGATCTACGTAGATTTGATCCAAAATGGTTTGTTGATAAGATTTTACAATAGGATAATGGTTATTTAAAAAGTATTTAGAGAATAATATTTAATATACCTCTCCGCCTCTTCTAGGTTTAGGCGATATTGGCGGTGGGGCTTCGAGAATTAATTGAATCATGGCGCAAGATAATAATGCTTGCAAGTAAACCGGATAGAGAGGAGTTAATGTTATCCATAAAAATAATATTCCTAGGCTTTACTATAGTAGGTGTAATCAGTTTTATAATAAAGTATATTGCATCGATATTAAAATTCTCCTCATAAACAAGGTGTGAACCGATATGGCTACTAAGCGTGGGGCAATATATGCGGTAAGAGTTACGGCGAGGCAAGAGATTAATGTCGCTCTCTTAATGGAAGCTAAAGCGCGTGCTAGCAATTTAAAGGTCTATTCTATACTGGTACCGCCTGGAGTTAAAGGATATGTAATGGTAGAAGCTCAAGGTATACATGTGATACAAGAGCTAATTCGAGATATGAAGCATATTAAGGGGCAAGTTAGCGGTATAGTAAAGTATGAGGAAGTTGAGCGAATGCTTAAGCCTACGCCTGTTATCGAAGGATTATCTGAGGGTTCAATTGTTGAGATAATAGCAGGGCCTTTCAGAGGTATGAAAGCACAAGTTGTAAGGATTGATAAACAACGAAATGAGGTAGTATTAAATATCCTAGAGGCATCTTATCCGCTCCAGGTAACGGTTCCAGCAGATTACGTAAGACCAGCTAAACAAGGTGTTACGTATGCCTAGGAAAAAAACAGTAAAAATACAAGTTGAAGGAGGCAAGGCTAATCCTGGTCCTCCATTAGGGCCTACGATATCTCCACTGGGCTTAAACGTAGTTGAAGTAGTACAGAAGATAAATGAGGCTACAAAGAAATTTGAAGGAATGACTGTTCCCATAGAAATAGAGGTCGACATGGATACTAAGGAATATACCATAAAGGTGGGTATACCGACAACAACGGCACTTCTTTTAAAGATGGCTGGTGTAAAAGAACCTTCTGGTGATCCCGCTCATCAAAAGGTCGGTGATATACCGTTTGAAAAAGTCGTTGAAGTAGCATTGATGAAAAAACCACAATTGCTCGCAAAGACGTTGAAAGCTGCGGTGAAGATGATTTTGGGATCTGCACGTAGCATAGGTTTAACTGTTGATGGTAAGGATCCTAAACAAGTAACTCGTGAAGTAGAAGAAGGATACTATGATGCTATTTTATCTAAGTATGAAAAAGAATGGTTTGAGGGTTAAGGAAAATGAGTTTTATAGATAGGAGTATATTAGAGGAAGCTGTAAGGAGAGCTCTGGATACAAGTCCTAAAAGAAACTTCAAACAATCAATTGAATTGATAGTGGTACTGAGAGATATTGACGTAAAATCACCGGAGGGCAGAATTAGGGAGATAGTCTTTATGCCCCATAAATTAAGGAAAGACGTTAAAATATGTGTTGCAGCTGAAGGCGATATGGCATTAAAGGCAAAGGAAGGAGGAGCTCATCTAGTACTAACCAGAGATGACTTAAACAAGATTCAAGGAAATAGAAAAGAAGCAAAAAGAATAGCACAGCAATGTGATTGGGTTCTAGTAAGGGCAGATCTAATGCCTCTCGTTGGTAGAATATTAGGACCAGCCTTGGGCCCACGCGGTAAAGTACCAACACCTGTTCCCATGAATGCAAATATTTTAGAGCTAATAGAGAAATATCGTAGAGCTACCATGATAAGAACAAAAGATCAACCACAAATAATGTGTAGAGTTGGAACAGAGGATATGGGTGTCAAGGAAATAGTTGATAACATACTAGCGGTATTATCTGTTCTTGAAGGCAAGCTTAAAAGCGTACATAATATTGAAAAAATCATAGTTAAAACAACAATGGGCCCCCCAGTTGAGGTGAAGTCACGATGAGTACGATTACGATGAGTACTAAGACGCACAGAATACCGCAATGGAAAATAGAAGAAGTAGAAGAATTAGCCGAATTAATAAGAAAACATAAAGTAATAGCGCTAGCCGATCTAACAAAGATACCAACGAAACAGTTGCAAATTATCCGTAAGAACTTGAGGGACAAGGTTGTCTTTAGGGTAACTAAGAATACCTTATTTAAACTGGCGGCTGAAAAGGCTAACTTGAAGAATTTTGATGAGATAAGAAAATATCTAGAGGGCTCTAATTTATTCTTATTTACGAATATAAATCCATTCGAATTAGTATTGTTACTTGAGAAATACAAGGCAAAAGCTCCAGCTAAGCCGGGAGATATAGCGCCTACAGAAATAGTTATACCAGCAGGTAGTACGGGCATACCACCGGGACCAATGTTAAGCGTTTTTGGTAGGCTTAAAATCCCCACTAGGGTACAGCAAGGTAGTATATGGATATCAAAGGATACTGTGGTTGCAAAGCCCGGTGACAAAATATCACCCGAACTTGCTTCAATTCTGCAAAAACTAGGAATAGAGCCTATTGAGGTAAAAATACAGCTAAAAGTCGCTTATGATGATGGTTTGATTATACCTAAGGAGAAATTAATAATAGACATAGAGGAATACAAGAACAATATAATTGAAGCGCATCAGAATGCATTAAAGATTGGCGTAGAAATAGCCTATCCAGAACCAACAATACTAGAGTTAACATTAACAAAAGCACACCTCAACGCACTAATGCTAGCTGTCGAAGCATCAATAATTACACCAGAAACAATAGAATTGATAATAGCCAGAGCGGAAGCACAAGCTAGGGCATTGGCATCAATGCTTGCACAGAAGGTACCTGAACTAGGACTCGAAGTAGAAGTACCAGCACAGCCTGCTGCTGAGGAGGAGAAGAAGGAGGAGAAAGAGGAAGAAGAAAAGAAAGAAACAAGCGAGGAAGAAATAGCTGAGGGCTTAGCAGCATTATTTGGATAAAATAATCTTTAACATTTAAATACTCCTGGAGAACCAACAACTACCCTGGTAAAAGATTAAGGAATACGGAGGTGTTGAACCATAGAGTACATATATGCGAGCTTACTCCTACACTCAGCTAAAAAGGAGATTACTGAAGAAAACCTCAAGAAAATACTAGAAGCAGCAGGAATACAAGTTGATGAAGTGAGAGTAAAAGCGGTTGTGGCCGCATTAAAGGAGGTAAACATTGATGAAGTATTGAAGACCGCAACATTACCAGTAGCTGCTCCCGTAGCTGCTGCTCCAGCTGCACAGCCTGCTGCTGAGGAGGAGAAGAAGGAGGAGAAAGAGGAAGAAGAAAAGAAAGAAACAATTAGTGAAGAAGACATCGCTGCTGGTCTCGGCGCTCTCTTCGGCTAAACTTTTCTTTGTGCAATCAAGGTTAGTCAAAAACAATATTTTAATAACAAGATTATTAGAGTTAAGAGTTAAACCTTAAGTAGTACCGTTCCTGTTTTATCCCCAAGTGTGGAGGCTATTAGGTGCTAACTTATGAAAAAAAGCATTGACGCTAGTGTATATAGGTTAAGATTCTTTGAGAATAATAATTTCGTTAGGAAAAAATGTAAAGTATGTGGTGAATTCTTCTGGACTAAAAATCCTGCTCTCGAGACATGTATGGATGCTCCTTGTAGTGACTATGTGTTCCCTGAGTTGAACATAAAAAGTCCACCGCTAAGTGTAAGAGATGTTAGAAAGAAGTTTATCGAATTCTTTAAGAGGCATGGTCAT
>JALWGO010000062.1 GCA_027038805.1 Thermoprotei archaeon | reverse complement strand
TAATAGAGTTAACAGCAAAGTATTCTAGTGCTACTAGTCTAGTATTCTTTGATAGTGATTTAAGGAGTATTTCTCCAGAATGGCTTGCTCTAATGGTTAAAGCAGTCGAACAGTGCGGGTACGTGGCTCCCTTCTATATTAGGCATAAATATGATGCAACCATCACTAATTTCATAGCGAGGCCCTTAACCACAATAGCTTACAGCATAGATATAAAACAGCCCATAGGCGGAGACTTTGGGTTAAACCACGACCTAGTAGAAATACTAGCAGAGAGTCCACTCTGGACTTCTAACCCATGGACACAGTTATTCGGCGTAGATATTTTCCTCACTCACACAGCTCTAGCCAACAAGACTAAGGTATGCGAGGCTTTTCTAGGAGCAAAAATACATGAAGCAAAAGACCCAGCTCAAAGCCTTAGAAAAATGTTCATAGAAGTTACTGGTAGCTTATTCACAGTTCTAATAGAATACGATAACATATGGAGCAGTATAAGGACAAGCAGAATAATAGAACCACCACTAATAGATGAACCAAAACCTCCCACAATGTATCCAATAGAAGTTAAAGTGAATCCTCTTAGAGCATGGGAGGAATTCGAAAAAGCTTTAAAGAAACACCAGAATCTCTACGAGGAAATATTTCGAAAAGAAACAATTGAAAAAATAAAGAAAGGCATGGATCGAAAAGAAGGAATAGACCCATTAACTTGGATCGAGATCCTAGCCGAAGCATATAATGTTTTCCGAAGAGAACCACACCATATAATACGTGTAAAGATACTAGAATCTCTTTTCGGGCTATGGCAGGGTAGGCTATACAAGTACTATAAGGAGACATGGGAAATGGAAACACGAGAAGCTCTTAAGAAAATAGACGAGTATATTAGATCATACTATGGTATGCGGGATTTATTCGGAGTTAAATAAAGTCGTAATTAACTAGAATATTTTCTCATTCTATGCTATTGTTTTATTACTTGAATTATTCTTCTAATCCCTCAATTATATCGAGTTCTGTCTCTCTAAGCTTGTTTACTACTTTAACCTTCTTAGAGAACTTGTTCATTATCTTGTAAGCTATGCTTTTTAAGTCATCTAATTGGCTTTCAATAATCTCATCTACGTTTTCACCATGATCTCTCAATTCTTCAATATAGTCTATGAGGTCTTTTGCTTCAAACCTCACTATGATCTCGTTTTCTCCGCGGAGCTCAACTACTAGTGTTATTGGAGAGTCTTCTTCGGATCTTATAACTATACTATCATTTTTCCTCTCAACGTGGAAGGAGTTCTCCTTAGCCAGCTCCATTATTTCCTTAATAAACTCCTCCTGCATAGTTCCTGCAACCGTGATGTTATTTTTAGTGGAGTAATATTTAGTAGTTAGGGATCAATAGATCGTAACGGGATGTTAAAATTGGGTAAAATATGGCTTGACGCATTAACACCTAAGCAAGCATTGCTCGCCACGAGTATAGCTAAGGTATTATTATCTAGGGGTTACGAGGTCTTTTTGACTGTTAGAGACTATGACTATACTGTCCGAGTTGCTGAAAAACATGGCGCCAAGCCACTAATAGTTGGAGGTTACGGTGGATCAAGGCTCATTGG
>JALWGO010000061.1 GCA_027038805.1 Thermoprotei archaeon | reverse complement strand
GAATTATATGGTAATCAGTGCTAAGAATAGTTGGGGGAACTCTTCTAGAAGTCTTAGTTGAATTGCTGCTTATAGATGGGAGGAGCAAAAAAGAAATAGAGAGAACCGCTAGTAAACTTAGCGATTACTCGGAGGAGGAATCTATAGATTGGAGTAATAAGTAAGGACGTGTGAGGAAACCTTATTGTTTTATGGTTTATTAAGAGAGTATCTTCTCCGACGATTCTTGCCGTGAGAAGCCGTAGGGTTTCTTGGTACAATGTGCTCTGGGAGAACACTAGCATTGAAGACTGGTTTCTCTGCTGGGGATTATTCTCTTGTACCTCTTCTTCTCTAACTCATATTCTTCGTGGAGAAGCCTCTCGGCAATACCTGGGTCAATGTCAACGTTTCTAGGTTTTAAAGCCTTCAAAACCGAGTCTGCCTCCATTAGCTTCTACTATATCCCAGCTAAGATAGTATAACTAGTCATAAAAAGGATTTAGTTCTCTACAACTAGTTTATCCACAATTGGATCGGCCAGTACTTGAACTAGGTACTCTACGATAAGCAATTACGCTATAGAAAGTCCACCTATTATGGGCGATGAGCCCGGGGGTTTCCTTGGTCTAAACGACTGTATCTGATTTTGGTTTAACGTCGTGGAGGAGGTGGATGATGGCGTTTGAGTCAATGTATATCATAGGTGTTCGGCCTCTTCAATAGCCTCTTCTAATAGTTTCTCGTCTACTGGTCCTAGAACACCCTTATACTTTTCAAGCTTCTCAACCCGTTCTCTAACACTAATTATCTTTACAAGTAGTTCCTCTCCTTCACGGAGCCCTAGAGGTTCTAGTGGTCTAAGCACTCCCTTCTCATATCTTACCCTGACAACCTTGGACAATTCTGGGCTTCACCTATGTATCATGTTATGTATTGGGAGCAATTAGTCTTTCCTTAACGCTAGGTGATGTAAGTATACGTGTGGTTTTATCCAAGTATCACTGGTGATACCTGGTATTAGGGAGTGTTGCTCTTGTTCTCTAGGTCTAGGTTCTAGAGATTCTTCTTTTTAAGGAACCGTTTTAAGCCATGGTACTCGTTTAAAGTCTTCGTCGAATGTTAGGATAGTGTTTATTCCATAGTGTCTACAAGTTAAGGCTATTTGTGCATCATTGGGAAGAAGTTTGAAGTCATTGAGTATTTGGAGATATTCGTTGTAGTTGAAGTAGTCGCCTATTATTTCGACTTCTAGGTCTTTTAGGAAAGAGTTTAACGCGTCTATCACTTCTCTAGGATACCCTTGTCTTACAATTATTTTTCTTAAACTATATTTTCCCTTAGCTATGCCTCTCTGCTTATAGTACTCGTATGTTGCCACATAGACTGTCTCATTAAACGCGATCCCCGAGATCACTAGGCGTGGGCTGTGCTGGGCCTCTAGGACTTGTTCTGCTAAACTACTGTTCTCGGTTTCAAGGAGGATGCTAAGTATGAAACTTGTATCAATATAAGCTGGCTTCATTGAACATGAGCCTCTTCTTCGATCTCTAGTAGTTCTTTTATTGAAGACTTCCCTAGGATTCCACGATATTTTTTAAGCACTCTTCTTATATCGCGTTGAACGGTTACCAGTACTT
>JALWGO010000060.1 GCA_027038805.1 Thermoprotei archaeon | reverse complement strand
ACCACATAGTTTTATATCTTAAGCTACATAGCCTTGACGCTGAGGGAACCCCGGATATGAAGAAGATAGGTATTGTTGGAGGATTAAGCCCCGAGTCAACCATACTATACTATAAGACTATAGTCAAAGAGTACCGTAAAAGGTTTCAGAGAGAGGACTACCCCGTTATAATAGTCTACAGCCTTAGCTTCGGATTATTTAGAGAACATGTTAGTAGAGGAAATCATAGTGGAGCAGTAGGTATGCTTATTGAAGCAGTAGAATCACTATATAGAGCTGGAGCAGACTTTGTATTAATCTCCGCTAATACCCCCCACATGTTCTATGAGGAAGTTAAAGCTAAAAGCCCTATACCATTACTCAACATTATAGATTGTCTAGCAGAAGAAACAAGAAGAGACGGAGTAACAAGGATAGGATTACTTGGCACAAAATATACTTTAACCAAGGGTTTCTATGCTGAAAGACTTAGGAGACACGGTATGGAAGCAATAATACCGGATAGAGAAGACATAGAACTCGTAAACAATGTAATATTTAATGAACTAACATGGGGTATCATAAGAGAGGAGTCTAAGAGGAAAATAATAGAAGTCATAAAAAGACTAAAAGAAAAAGGTGCCCAAGCAATAGCATTAGCATGCACAGAACTCCCACTATTATTCAAAGACACAGAGGAAGTAGTGGGCTTGAAACTATATGATACCGCAAGAATCCATGCCACTAAAGCACTTGAACACGCTCTAGGCAAAAACACTTGTTCTAGCCCAAGAGTTCTAACACCTTAATGAGCTCTCCTATACTATTTATAATAGCGTCGGCGTGGGGCGAGGGCGGGGTATCGGGTCTTGGTTTATGAACTGCTATTAGCCCTGCGTTCTTAGCTCCAATTATATCGGCTACGGGGTCGTCGCCTATAAAGACTATTTCACCTGGCTCTAACCCGAAGGCTCTTGTTAGATACCAGAATACTTTTTCATCCGGCTTCTTCCATCCAAGCATCTGTGAAGACACTACGACGTCAAAATAGTCTAGTATGCCGTCTCTTTCTAAGAGCTTGTACACTATGTCGTGGGAACCCATATTTGATAAGACTCCTAACATGTATTTCTCATCTTTAAGCCACTCCAATACGTCTATAGCTCCATCCTCAAGCTTCAACCCCTTTAAGACACCTTCTACGTGCTTCCTATAACCCTCCCATACAAGTCTAGGATTACGAATACCGAGCCGAGCAAGCATTAATGTGATAACGTTTAAGTCCCAGTACTCTACGTCGCCTCCACGTTCTACGAGAATCCTACGAGTCTCACGGAATAATCTATCAAGTTCTAGTGGATGATACTCGTAGCCATGCTTGGATAAGAATTTTGCGAAATATTCTCTAGAATACTTTGCCGCACCAACATCTTTGTAGAGTGTTAAACCTATATCAAATACAACAGCCTTTACAGCCAAGAGGCAAGCACCATTAGGGAGACTCTTATTCTAGAGCCAAGTAAGGGAACCTATACAATATAAAGCATATTGAGGAGCCAAAACAATTATAACGTCTAGACACCTAGCTTAAACTATATAACGTGCAGATAATGTAGGTAAATACTACTCGTTATGGAGGATTT
>JALWGO010000059.1 GCA_027038805.1 Thermoprotei archaeon | reverse complement strand
GCTAGGGCATCTAGAATACTCGGTAGAGGCGAGGAACTAGCAGTACACGTTAAAGGACTCGAAGCACCAGCATGGGATCCACGTGGTAGGAGAACCTATGCTCTAAGCTATGCTACAGCAGATGTAGGAGCAAGTCACTTGAGAGGATGGCCCCAGCCCCACATGCCACCCAATGCTGGGCCCGCGAAAGAGCTAGTTCCAAGCCTAATAGAGAACCGTGATAGAGACAGCGTCTTCGACCACCTAGGAGTATGTAAGTTCATACCCTATAGTCTCCAAGACCTCTCAAAACTATTAAATGCTGTAACTGGCTGGAATAAGAGCCCTGAAAACCTTAGAGAAACTAGTGCGAGAACAGAAGCACTTGCAAGGATCCACGGCGTATTAGACTGGCTAACACCACCCCAAGACGATACTATTCCGCCAAAATGGTGGATACCCGAACCAGAGGGCCCAGCAAAAGGTAACAAGGCTTTCATAGATGAACAAGACTTTTTGGAGGCGCGGAGAACATATTATGAGTTAAGAGGATGGCATCCAGAATACGGTGTACCACTACCAGAAACCCTTGAGAAACTAGGATTAGAATGGGCAGTAGAAGACGCTAAAAGAGCCCTACTATTAGTGGAGAAAAGACTAGAACACACACTATAATAACTATTTTAAAAACACTCCATGTATACGGCATGGAGGCCTAAACTACCACTCTTCCTCCCATTCTTCTTCCTCTTCTTCCTCCTCCCACCATTCCTCTTCTTCTTCCTCTTCCTCCCATTCCTCTTCTTCTTCCCACTCTTCATCCCATTCTTCTTCGAACAAGACCATTCCTATAAACACCCCTTTGTTCTAGATAGTCTCTACTTCCTAGGCTTATCTCAAGAAGTATTTAAAGAGTTAGGGTCTTGGTATTAATTGAAACATAATTATATTATTTGAGAAAAACTCCTCGTGAAATAAATACTTTAAAAACACGCGGTCCAGAAGCCTTACTCTTGTTTTGGCTCCTTATCCTGCCCCGTTATTAGTCCGAGAATAGTTTTAGCGTAACCCGCTATTGTATCATCTTCTGATTTAAGTAGTTTTGCAATCTTGTCTGCATGTTCTAATAGTTTTCCTGGAGCAACTGCTCCAAGCTTCTTTACTGTTACGAGTAGTTCTAGGAGTTGGTCACGGTTTCTGATCTTCTCAACTAGTTCTACTATGTCCTTGAAATAGTCTAATAGGAGCTCGGGTTCTCTATCAGCTATAACTGATAGAGCGTGGACTGCGAAAGCCTTTATTTCTCCTGGATCACGGTGTGCGAGATCTATTATCTTGTCTATAATGTTTTCTAGTGCCCTCGGATTAGTATCAGCATAGGCTGCTAGGAGGCCAGTTGCCCATAACCTTGTATCGGGGTCCTTGTCTTCTAGCAGCTTCTTAATAGTGTCTAGTATTGGTTCTATTATTGTTGGATCAGCTAACACTATATTATTCAACGCCCACAAGCTAGTCTTTCTAACATCACTACTCTCATCCTCGACAAGCTTTAACAACTCGTCCTTATACTCCAGTATTTTTACTGGATACTTGTTACCGATAAGCCCTATGACTGTCGCGGCTGTTGCTTTAACCATATTGTTCTCGCTCTTGAGGAACTCTGCTATCTTGTCAATATAGGGTACTAGTGTTTCTGGCTTCGCAGCTGCTAGGAGTCCTAGAACGTATAGTACTGCTAGTTGGAGATCCTGGTTACTGGTTTCCAGGAATTCTACGAGTTTCTTAACGTGTCTTACTAGTAGTTCGGGTTTCTTCTTAGCCAATACCGCTAGTACTCGCATAGTGTTTATCTTGTTCTCATCACTCATCTTGCCAGTGTATTCTAGGAGTACTGGTAAGACGTTCTCCATTGCGTCTGGCATATGGTCTGCTAGATATTCTAACGCGAAGAGAGTTGAAGTAGTCTTAGCTTCTTCTCCAAGTCTTTTCTCCAAGTATTCTGCAAGCCATCTCCCACTACGTCTTGCTAGTTCTCCTACAATTCTACCAGCAATTAATGCTAGCTCACGGTCTCTTCCAGCAAGTATGTCTAATACTATTGGCAGGTAGGCTTCGCTCTCCTTACCAGTAAGACTAGCTATACTTAGAGCTGCTAATGCGTATTTCTTGCTAACTCTATCGCCGCTCCTTAAAGCCTCGACGAGCCGCTTGAGTATACGTTCACGCATATCGGGTAATCTAGCTAAGAAGCCGAGAGTTGCGAGAGCAGTACTCTTAACCTCGGGGTCATGGTTCTTCGACAAATCCTCGATTACGTTAAGATACTTTAACAAGTACTCTGGCTTACGCTCGGCAATACTATTCAAAGCACTAATAACGTTTAATCTAACACTACGGGACTTATCGTCAACGTGTTCTATGAGCTTGTCTAATAGGTCTTTAACGTATTCTGGTTTCCTCGTACCAAGTATCCCTATGAAGCGGGCTGCATAGCTTCTAACACCTTCATCCGGGTCCTCTAGTAATCCTATGATCTTGTCTAGGTAGGGGGTGATCTTATCTGGTGCGGCAAAGGCTACAGCTGATAACGCTATTAGAGCGCTTGAGCGTACGAAGGGGTCTTCGTCGTCTAGGAACTTGGCTATAACTTCTGTAAGCTTTGTTATTTCCTCGGGTAGGCTTTCAGCAATGCTTCCAAGGAATCCGAGAGCATATGCTCTTAGCCCCGGATCCTTTGACTCTAATAATTCTACTGCTCTATCAATGACGTCTCTAACTTTTCCTCCATCTATCTCGGCTATGAAGGAGAGTGCTAGGAGGGCTCTCTTAACAACATCAGTGTTCTCATCGTTTAATAGTTTCTTAATATACGGTATTAGTGCTTCAACGCTATCAGTTGTACGAGTAGCCATAACAATACCTGAAACAATACCGCATAAGCCTGCTCTAACCTTTGGGTCTGGGTCTTCTACGAATTTCTCGAGTCGTTCAACGAGTTCTCCTACGTTCGGTGTTGCGAGGAAGGCTATTATCTGGCCCGCCCGCTGGGCTAGTGTTTCATCCGGGTCTTCAACGGCTTTTAAGAGAAGCCTTAACACCTCGTTGTCTTCCATTGCTTTGCGTGCTACTTCTTCAAACTTATTAGAATATAATAGTGTTTTGAGCGTCTCGTAATCCAATATATTTAACACCGTTTAATATAGATGTTCTAGGCTAGAAGGGTTCGCGTGGTAGAAAAGCTTTTCCACGAATACCTAAAAATTTAAATAATTAGTCTATAAAATATAAATATACTTTAAAACTTTCAATAAACTATAGTTAGGATTTCCTCTAAACTTAACCCTAAACGCTCCAAGAGACCCGAGTAACCTATTATACCCTCTACAAGGATTTTCTCGGCATCCCTTCTACTAAGTCCTCTCGACTGCATATAGAATAACTGGTCTTCCCCGATACTTGTAACAGCTGTTGAATGCCTAGCCTCTAATACTCTACCAGTCTGAATCTCCAACATGGGAACCGAGTATCCTTTACCTTCTTCAGACAATACTGATACACGGCTATCAATACTTGTTGAAGACCACTGGGCTCTCGGAGTTACTCTAGCTACTCCACGGTGTACTAGTAGTCCTTTACCCAATACTACTCCTCTTATAAGTACGAGGCTCCTCGTCCGTGGGGCTTGGTGGACTATATTGGTTATAGAGTCTATTCTCCCATTACCTGCTACAATACTACCATATACTTCTACACCACTATTAGATCCATTGAGCTCGTAGTCTTCTCTAAAATGAGACATAAGGCCTGCTAGGCCGAGAACCCTTGACTCTATTCTACTGTTTTCTCCAAGTCTCAGCCTCTTATAATGATAGCACGCGGCTCCCCCGTGGAGGGGTAGTGTGTAGATGCTCACGTTGGAGTTTTCAGCAATCTTCCCCTCAACCATAAAGGTCTTAACACTTTCACCGCTATTACTTGAAGCATATTCTACTAAGACTATTTTCACATCACTATTAGCTCCTACATCCAATACGATGTGATGAGCTAAGAATCCATCCCCACCATAAGATGTTATTACAATTGGTTCATCTAGTACAGTATAGGGTTCAATAGCTATCTTTACGGGTTTTTCTAGTCTAGCAAAATGTATTGCCTGAATCCTTGACTCCACATTGAATCCCGGCTCATAGTCTTCTCCAAGTTCTTCTACGCTAATTTTTCCTGGAAGATTTCTCGTCTCCCAGCTACTTGCTCCTAGGATGATATTTGTCTTCTCAGTTATCTTTATGGGTGGTTTTAGAGTTCTAGTAGACTTGGGGAGGATTAGAGCCTTGTCGTATTTTCTCCAATCAGTATAGTATTTTACGGTTGGAGAATCCTTTACGTACTGGTAGGGTAGTTTCTCGGCTAGCTCCAGGTATTTCTGTTTACTCATTAGCCTACTCCTCCAATCTTGCTGAACTCTAATTGGATTACCTTGTTCAACACGTTTGCGAACTCGAAGGGTAGTTCTATCATTATCTCGTCTAAGAAGCCCAATACTATGATACTCTTAGCTTCATCCTCGCTCAATCCCCTTGATTGGAGGTAGAATAACTGGTCTTCTCCAAGCCTACCAGTAGTTGCTTCATGGGTTACGTGAGCAGTTGGTTCTTCTACCTGGTTGTGCGGGTATGTATAAGCCATTGACTCGTCGTCTAGGATAAGGGAGTCGCATTCAACGTGTGCTCTAGCATTTACTGCTCCACGATTCACTCTTATTAGTCCGCGGTAGATGTTTATTCCACCATCAACGCTTATACTCTTACTAATCACACGGCTACGCGTATCTGGAGCGGCGTGGATCATTTTAGAGCCTCCGTCCTTAAGATAGGGTCCCTTGGCTATAGTTACAACTATTGACCTACTACTAGCCCCCCTACCCTTCAATACTGTTGATGGGTATACGTAGCTTATCTTACTCCCAATACTCCCCTCAATCCATTCTATTTTAGCGTTCTCTTCAGCTATCCCCCTCTTATTGTTGAAGTTT
>JALWGO010000058.1 GCA_027038805.1 Thermoprotei archaeon | reverse complement strand
ATGGTAGTATTCTAGGTATTGCTAGAGGCTACTATGGTGTAAGTATCGTTAATATTACCGGGTCTTTATTGAA
Source organism: Thermoprotei archaeon (assembly GCA_027038805.1). Classification (GTDB taxonomy): domain Archaea; phylum Thermoproteota; class Thermoprotei_A; order Sulfolobales; family WANQ01; genus JALWGO01. Next base: position 4,939 of record JALWGO010000058.1, on the reverse strand, counting down.
GACGATATACGTGGGATTTGCTGTTGAAAAATTATTCTGGGATGGCAACGATATCATTGTAGCTGGAGGTGCTTATTTAGGAAAAATCTCTATGGGGGAAGGACTTGTATGGGTTCTCCTCCAGTAGTTGAAAGTATTATGGAAATACTTGGTCTAGGCCATGGAAGAATAGCGGTAGTCGCCTACACCTCCTACTATGATCAAATGTCAACGCTTTACGTGGTAAACAGTATGGGGTTGATTGAGAAGATTTACCCGCTATACAGTTGGGGCGTAGAGAATATTGCGGAAACCGATAAGGGAGTAGTAGTGGTCACGGATACCGAAGTAGTTTTCCTCGATATAGGTGGAGGGGAATCAGCTACAAGCTTCTATAGACACGGTATCCCATTACTTCGTAAAAGCTTCCCCGTTAACTCCTCAAGTATTGTGGTATTAGAGGAAGAGAATATAGGTTTCTCGAGAGCATATAGTATAACCTATCATAGCATAGAGAATAAGAGTTCGAAGCCCATAACAATTATAAGTAGTGGCGAGCCATCTATACTCTACACTGGGAACTTTACATCAGTTTTCTTAAGAGAAGGCTATATTGCAACATACTCTGCTAATGGATCACTAGAATGGACCTACTACATCGAGGACCCATTCTTTAGCGAGGCGGCATGGAGTAGTAGTGGAGAACTCCTAGCAGTCTACAATACGTTAAATAAGAGATTACATATAATAAATAGGAGTGGAGAACTAGTAGCATCAAAAACCTATCCAGAAATAGGATACATATCCAGTATCTCTGTAAGCCCCGATAACAACTATGTAGCGTTAATAGGATACAAGAACGCATATATACTGAATGCTTCTTCTCTAGAAATACTAGTGAGCCTCGAAAATATAGAAATAGATACACTCCATCAAGTACAATGGAGTACACCGGATCGTTTATGGATAATGCTTAAAAACGATTCCCTCCTACTAGTAGATCCTTCAACCAATACTACAAGACAGGTTAAACCACCACTCCTAGACTACGTTGACGACATCGAGATTTCACCAAAGGGAGACCTCATAGCCGCTGTAGGTAGTAGTAGAAGCGGTGAAATAAAAGACTGGATCCTCGTATTTACTCCAGAAGGAATGATTTTATGGAAAAAAGAACTAGACTCTACAGTAAACTCATTGACTTTGAGCTGGAGCGATAAAGGTAATTATATTGTTCTCTCCCTTGTCGGAGGATCACCGTGTATAGACCTGTATTCTCGCACAATAATATATAATGCTAGAAACGGCGTTGAAGTGAAAAGAATTCCCGGATGGTTTGAAGAGACGGTATACTATGAAGACGATGATATTATAGCATTGCTTCCAAGTGATAATGGTTTATGGGAACTCTATTCCTTCGATGAGAATAGTTTTGAGTATCTAGGAGTAAAGCCTACACGCTTAATAGATGCAGCTTATACTAGTAAAGGAGCCTATATGAACATATATTTTGGAGATGAGGAATCCTACTTATGGTTGCACGTAGACTTAGAGAGAGGTATCGTTGAAAATAGAACAGAGGATAAATGGTTCGATATAGTATCTCCTAGTGGAGACCAGCTCATAGAATTAAGCTACTACTGTGCTGGAGAACCTGGTGGGGCTAGTACTGCTGCAAGGCTTAGAGCATATAGCTTCAAGGGCGGAAAGCTTTGGGAAATAGGTGGAATGAATCCAATAGACCCCGAGGAAGCTAGTTTCTCTCCCTTCGATGACCTCCTAGTATTACCTGTTGGCTGGAACTCCTTTTATCAAATAGACTATGTGAAGGGAATACTTGTTGGTAGAAGAGCCTACAGCAACACTAGTGCCACTAGTATAAGTTATTCTCCGGGTAAAGTAGTATATAGTTATAAAGACGTTATCACAACCGTTAATCCAAGCCTACAAGTAGTCTCCAGAATAGAAACCGGAGAAGTAGTCGACGCCGCTATAAGTCCTAAGGGAGATCTACTAGCCATAATCCAGAGCAATGAGTCCAAGGAAAAACTACTAGTATACAGTATTGTTAATCAAAGCCTTGTTTACACAACACCCCTACCCGGTAGAGCCTTCTACCTCGCATGGTCCGGTAATGGCGGTGAGATAGCGGTATTTACGGATAGATCCCATTTAACTGTAATAGAGGTGGGGAGCTGGAGGATAAGAGAATATCCGAAGAGAGTATTCTTAGGGGTCTGGCGCTCTTCGCTCAAGCCCCACGGAGTTTTCTCTAAAATCCTATGGAGCCCTAGTAATGAGTATATAGCTCTCACTTCTTTTACGGAAATAGAGATAGCTCGTACTAGTATGGGGAGAACAGTTGTACTCAACGTGGGCTTTGAGATAAGAGATGCTGAGTGGATAAATGATAGCTCTCTAGCAGTAGTAGGGTCTCTCGGAGTAGACGTATATAATCTAGCAAAGCTATTCGACGTTGAAGAAAAGATAGTGTATAATGGTATTAACTACAACTATAGAAGAGGGCTATTTAGAGGAAATACAACAGCTATCATAGTTGGCTTTGATAAAATAGTTGGAATAGACTTAGAGGAAAATAATACCTTAATCATAGAGAAACCCTATTCGAGAATAACGGTGTCTCCTCAAACGAGAGAACTATACGTTAACCTTGGAGACGTTGCATATAGGACTACGCTCCTCTTAGAACCCTTGACACCCTTATACTTTGACGTCAATAAAGGAGGATCCTATATATGGGATATAGTTCCCTCTAGGAGCGATAAGATATTACTGCTTCATAGAAACGGTTTAATCCTAGTAGATAGGAATAGTATGGAGTTATGGTCTAATATGAGTGAAATATTCCAGGGTATTTACGATGCTTCTTGGAGTCCTAGCTCAAAAACAATACTAGCCGTAAAACACGATTATACTAGCATGTCAGCAAACCTATTCGTACTCGATGCAAATAGCGGTAAATTGTCATGTACTAGAGAAGTAGAAGGCTTTCTAGTAGCGAATACCTGGCTTGGAGAGAAAGCATACCTGCTAACATACAATGCTACTCAAAGGAAACTCCATTTATTCGTTCTAGATACCAGTAGCTGTAGTCTAAGAGAAATAGGAGAAGCTGTAAGCGTAAGGGGATCTTATACGGGCAATACTATTGCAATAGCTTTTAGAAATACAACCATCATGCTCATCAAGGAGAATGGGGAAGTAAAGAAAATACCAGATACGGGATTAGGGTACCTCGACTACATAGGTCTCAATGAGAGTAGAGTATATGGATATAGAAGTGATGGAGTACTCGTAGCTATAGATACCACAGACAATAGGACATCTCTATACGGTATATTTCCCTCCCACCAAATACTAGCAGAGCTTGGAGAAGAAAAAATAGCAATAGGAAGCCCCTACAGCGGAGTCTTCATTATTGAGCCAGCTTACTGGAGCCTCCTATACATATATCCTCCAAAAACACCAATAACAATCAGCATAGAAGAAAAGATATTCGATTTAGATGAGAGCGGTGCAAGACTATACTTGAAGCCAGGAAACACAACTATAGAATACCACTTGAATACTCCTCTTCAACTCAACTATACTGTTCTAGGAGATAAGAGCTGGTATAAGAGACTCGTAGTAGAAGACAATATCTCTCTCAAACCATATACTGCAACCACAATAAAACCCCCAACAAGTAGCAGCTTCGAGAAACAGCTAGGAGGAATAAGACTAGACGCTAGTAAAACAAACAATACAGTATATCAGTGCAACATACTATGGGAACCCAATGGCCTAGAACAACTATCACTTAAATCAGGAGAACACCACGCCTACAAAGCACTACCCGGCACATATAAAATAAAATGCACATACGGATACCAAGAAGAAACCAACCATACCCAGACCTTAGAAGAAGTATTCGAAGAAGAAATAATAGTTAAACAAGGAGAAGAAACAATCATATCCCTACCCCAAGCAAAACCCACTACAACCACTACTACGACAACACCAACAACTACCACCACGACTACTACATCGCCAATACAAACCACTACGACTTCCCCAACAACTACTACGTCTACAACACAGACTACAACCACGACAAGCCCCACGACAACCGAGACCACAACTACAGCCATTACAACTACTCAGACAACAATGACAACTAGTTCCACAACCACTCCATCACTAACCACAACTACTACACAAACCACTACCACTAGTAAACCAACATCTACCACGACTACATTAACGTCACAAACATCTACACAAGAAACTACTACAGCAACATCAACAACTACGTCTAGTATAACCACACAAACATCAATACCAACAAATACTACAACTACGATTCCTCAAAAAGGAGTAGACACGACAGCCTACATTATAGCAGCTATACTAGCCATAATAATCATAATAATACTAGTAGTCTACAGAAAACAAAGAAGACATTCATAACATTCAACTATTTTTTTAAACATAATCTTTCAATTAACGCGTTACAAGTAGCTAAACTATTTCTATTCTTCAGCCACATCACGTATACCACGGCATATTAGAAGAGTATATCAGAAATCTTACATGGCTGCTTGTCATCAAGAACAACTGTTAAACAGTAAGCTATAGTCAATGGGAAACGATGCCGGATTCCCTATATATAGATTTTTGTAAGAACAACAATGTTATTGTAAGGTAATCTACTGTATCCTTAAATATGTTTATTGCATAATTTCTATTATGAGAAGAGGGTGTTGTGGGGCTAATGAATATATCTCTGCTGCTACTTGTTGTATTGATTTCTTCAATAGTGGTAATGCCTACAGTAAACTTGTTGATAGCTAATGATACGGTAGTCTTAAACATTAGTGCTGACGACGATATCGTTGTCTTCATAGACGCGCTTTACCCCAATGGTTTCAAGAATATAGGAAGGATTCACGTGATAAGC
>JALWGO010000057.1 GCA_027038805.1 Thermoprotei archaeon | reverse complement strand
ACTTTCTCTATTCTATCTCTTGCAAGATCTTTTCGGAATCCTCCAACGCTATAGGTGTTTGGATTAACTATTCTACCGCCTAAGAGGTCAACGGCTTTTAGGCTTAGAGAGTTTAACTTGAATCCTATTTTGACTAGGTCTGGTTTCTTTGATAATAATTCGCCTAAAGTCTTTAATCCATAATAGTCTGGTAGTGCTAGGAAGAATAAGTGGACTATATTGTTTTGAGCTATTTGTGCTTTGTTCATAGCGTCTTTTAGTATCATAGCATCTTCTGGTAGTTCTACTCCCATAGCGTTCTCTAGAGCGTTTACTGATGCTAGGAAGTGTGCTATACTGCATGCTCCACAGATGCGGGAGGCTATTACTGGTGCTTCGAGATAGCTTCTACCTTCTAATACTACTTCAATGAATCTCGCATCTTGTGTTACCGTGAATTTTGACTCGACCTTACCGCTGTCTACTACTAGTTTTAGTTCTAGGTGGCCGAATACTTTATCTATTCTTTCAACTACTTCTAAGCTCACTTCTTCTCACCCATATACTTTTTCTCGTATTTTAAGACGAGGTCGAATACGTGTTTGAACTGTGGAAAACTGCTCCAGAACAACTTCATACGCGAGTGGAGATCCCGTAGATCTACGCCATGTTCTATAAATCTCTTTACAGCAGACTCTATCACGTCCTCACGTGTAACTGGGCCCCTACAGCCAAAGCAGGGGGTTCCCTCTCTAGTACATGGGCTACCGCATCCAGCTACTGTTAAGAATCCTAGACATGGTTCACCTTTCACTAGTAGACAATCCTCGCCGTGGAGCGGGCATTCAGCACAAACTGGTATTCCCTCTACACCAAACTCCTTCGCGAAATCTAGGAGGAGGCAGAATCCTCCCTTACGTGCACATTGATAGCACTTCATCTTGTGTACTGCTAGTATTAGTTCTAAGACCATTCTCCTAGTCTTGCGTAGTCTTTCAGAATCCGTTGTAATCTTTAATCCATCTGATACGGGGTAGGCGCACGATGGTACTAGTTTACCGTTTGGTAGTTCTACGAGACACATTCTACATGCTGCTTCATTGTATACTCCTTTGAAGAAGCATAGGGTTGGTACACTATAACCTGTCTTCTTTATAGCGTCTAGTACTACTGATCCTTCGCTTACTTCTACTTCTTTTCCATTAACTATTACCTTGACCATATCCTACCACCTCCTACCTTTTTTCAACTGCCCCTACCGGGCATACGATAAAGCATTGACCACAGCGTATACACTTAGAAACATCTATAACGTGCTTCTTACCAGGCTCACCCGAGATTGCATTGGATGGACAATTCTGCTTACATGTACCACAACCAATACATTTCTCCGGATTGATCCAGTATTCTACGAGGTTACGGCAGACCTTTGCGGGACACTTTTTATCGCGTACGTGGGCTAGGTACTCGTCCTCGAAGTATCTTAGAGTTGATAACACGGGGTTGGGGGCTGTTCCTCCTAGAGCACATAGACTTGCACTTCTAACTATTTCTCCTAGTTCTCTAAGTATTTCAAGGTCTTCTTCTCTCCCCTTACCTTCGGTTATGCGTGTTAGAGTATCATAGAGTATCTTCATGCCTATACGGCATGGAAAACACTTGCCACATGATTCAGCGACTGTGAAAGAGGTGAAGAACTTAGCTACATCAACCATACAGCTCTTATCGTCTATTACAACTATGCCTCCAGAACCCATTATTGCTCCAGCTTTCTGAAGAGTCTCATAGTCTATAGGTGTTGTTAGCAGGCTTGCTGGAACACATCCACCACTAGGGCCGCCTATCTGTACTGCTTTAATTCTACGTCCCTCGCCCGGCCCACCAGCTATTTCTTCTACAAGCTTCTTTATCGTAGTACCTACTGGAACCTCATAGGCGCCAGTACGTTGAACAGCACCCGTTACACAGAACATTTTAGTGCCCTTAGTCTTCTCTGTCCCCATTGAAGCAAACTTTTCCCATCCTTCAGCCATTATTGTAGCGACATGAGCTAATGTTTCAACATTATTTATGATAGTGGGCTTACCCCATAATCCCTTGGTTGCCGGGTATGGTGGCCTCTGCCTTGGCCTTGTGCGTCCCTCTATTGCTGCTATAAGAGCTGTTTCCTCGCCGCAGACAAAGGCTCCAGCACTCAAGATTACCTCTACGTCGAAGTCGAAGCCTCTTCCGAGAATATTCTTTCCGAGTAAACCGTATTTTCTGGCTTGTTCAACTGCTTTTGATAACCTCTCAGCCATTAATGGTTTCTCAGCTCTAACGAATATAAAGCCCTTTGAGGCACCTATAGTATATGCCGCTATTATTAGTCCCTCTAATACCCGGTGAGGATCAGACTCTGCTAGGAGACGGTTCATAAATGCTCCAGGGTCTCCTTCATCAGCGTTCATTATCACGTATTTTACATCGCCTGGTTGCTCTCTAGCAATCTTCCATTTAAGCCATGTGGGGAATCCTGCTCCCCCTCTTCCCCGGAGCCCAGCTTTTTTGATTATTTCTATTATTTCCTCGGGTTTCATCTTCAATGCTTTGTCGAGGCCCCGGTATCCTCCTAGGGCTATGTATTCCTCTATTGATTCTGGGTTAACTATACCACAGTTACGTGAAACCCATCTCACCTGGTTCTTCCATTGCGGTAGCTCTTCTAGTAATGGTACTTTGTCTTCTCCCTTAGCCTTCCCGGTATGGTTTCTCAATGCATAAGCGCTTGAGACATCTCCACCAAGGTATTCCGATATAATCTTTGATACTTGGCCTGGCTTAACGTTTGCATAGATAGCTGACGGCATCCCAGTTTTTGACAACTCTATCCATGGATCCATATAGCACATGCCCATACATCCACTAATAGTGACGTCGGCATTGATTCCACGCGACTTTACCTCATCTAGTACTGCTTTATAGACCTCTTGTGCTCCGGCTGCAATAGTACAGCTCGCCATAGGTACCTTTATCTTAAAGCCTGTTTTACCGTATAATATCTCTCTTATCCTATATTCCCTCTTCCTCCTACAATCTGGGTCGTCATGGCATAATGGGCCCTCTATACGGCATCGAATATAATTTCTACAAGGATATTCTAGAGTGTGCCAGCATTTATCACAGCATTTATCCATGAGGTTCCATGTCACTTTCTCCCGCCCTTCTTCTCTTTTATTTTCTTAATAGCCTTTGAACGGTATTTTGCAACTATTTTACGTAATCCGAGTGGATCAACATGACCGTGTAGATAGCGTTCCGATCCATCACGGCTAGTTATCATTATCACTGGTGCTAGACTACATGCTCCAAAACAACGTGCTTTCTCAAGACTGAATAAGCCGTCCTTCGTCGTCTTAGAGTGATTATCGAGGCCTAGGATGTTCTTCAATATATCATAGTTATCAGCATTTCCCTTCAAGTGACATGCAGTCCCCATACAAACCCATATTATATAGTAGCCGGGTGGCTCGAGAGTAAATTGGTGGTAGAATGTTGCAATATTTAATACGTCTACCAAGGGTATACCCGTCTGCTTTGATAGTTCTTCTAAGGCTTCTCTAGGCAAGTACCCATAATGTTTTTGGATCTCCTGCATCATCCTCATTAGGTATTGTCTTTTACCTCCATAGCATTCGACTATACTCCTTACAAACGATACAACCTCCTTTAAGTCTACTAGCTTTGTCTGACCGTGTTTTAATTGTAATAAAGTAGCTGTTTGCATGATTTGTAAACCTATAACCGCGTTATATGGGAGCAGACATTAATGTTAGTTATATTTGAGATAAATAAACTTTTTTACGAATATTGAGAATAAAAACTCTTTAAATATATTTAAGAAACAATAAACTACTAATCTAAGAGTAAAAACTATTATAATATAAAAAATACACATAAAACATCAATCATACTAAACATTTAAATCAGGTAAGAAGCCTTTACTGCTAGAGGAAGAAATAATGTCCTATAAAGTACTCTTATACCTTGAACCCGTACTAGTGGAATTACCAATTCGTATTAAGGGAGAAGAGGCAGAGAAAACCCAGAAGGGATTCAATGTAAAATACATGATCTATAGAGCTGAGGACGGATCATTTATACGTGAGGGAGCTGAGGAAAAAGTCCTCGAACTAGAAATAAGTGGTAAAATATACGTCAATCCCCCAATATTATTAAGGAATAATATTGTCTTAACAGCATTCATTGAGAAAGGAGCTATTAGTAGGCGAGGTAACTTGTTAGTATTGGAATAAAATATAGATCCCAAGGTCCAAGGATATGAAGCTTAAACTCATAGAAGAATTATCAAAGAGTCATAGTGGAAAACATGCTGTACGTAGACTTGTATTAATCGTATCTAGGCATAAAGATATTAGAAGTGCAAAGTGCTCTGAAGTACGAGTAGTTAGAAGTGTATATTCTAGGGGTTGGGCCCGAGAGTGCATAGTAGAGATTGGAGAAGACGAGTATGCTGTACAAGTATATCTTGTAAAAAACCTCTACGGCCACGTTAAGGGTATTATAGAAGTATACCGTAGCGATGGTACAATGGTGTTTAGAGCAGTCTACCGTAGATTAAAGCTAAGGAGGAGTATGGGGGATCCAAAGTATGCTTGGATAGTGAAACTCGTTGCCGATTACCTTAAACTACCAGTAAAGCGTTATAATCTTGGAGTAGTAGTATAGGCTTAAGGGGAATGATTACTCCTTGCCACGCACTAATGTAAAATTAACCCACGATGAAATAGAGGGTGTGAAGCGTTTAATACAGGGATTCCGTGTTTTCAGGGCCTTTGTATTCGATATAAGTGAGAGACACCTCTTCCCGAGGATTATCCGGAAAATAGGTTTGGAACCCCTTGTAACTATAAGAGAGGCTAGTCCTAGGAGACCTCGTGTATACGCTATACTATTAGATGATAGGCCTTGTCTCAACGAGTGTAGGTATAATTGTAGAGAACATGAGGGATTAGAGCGTAGCCAGTGTATGAGGAAATGTGCTAAGGAATGCTTGAATAAACGCCTAGAATATCTTATTGAGATTCTAGTCAAAGTATTAGAGCAGAATACAATAGAAAACACAGGCAAAGAAGAGTAATTGATATAGCCTCAAACCTCGGTGAACTCAAGTTGAAAACCCTCGTTATAAGTAATCTCTGGTATCCTTGGCCCGGAGCCAGCATGGTCTTATCAGTTATATTTCGTAAAGAAGAACCCGAAACCATAGTTCTCAACGGGGATACAACTTATTGCAAGAGAGACCAGGAATGTCCTCACGTATTGGATGCTCTTGAAGCCATAAGGGCTGCTGCGCCATGGGCTGAGATAGTATATGTTGTAGGCGATATAGACAGTAATGCACCAAGATGCATTAAGCAGAACCCTATATTTAAGAGAGATGTAGCTGTGAGCGAATACTATGTAGTAGACACTCTAACAACCTCCTATTACATCATACACGGCCACCAAGAAAGAGAAGATAAACTTAGGAAAAAACTAGGTCTAGGGCCATGGGACTGGCTAGTCGTAGGACACAGCGGTAGGATGGAGGAAAATAAACTAGCACGAATAATACATGTAGGTGGACTAGGACTCTATATTCCACCAGCACAACAAGGCTACCTCATAATAAATGAACACGGGCATAAATTAAAGAAACTATAAAATAGGAAAACTAGGGGATGACCGGGAACAGCGAACCGAAAAAATAATGTGGTTTTCACGGACCGGGGGACCCTTTCTCTTATTATAAAAGAATCGATGTTGCTAGGATGTCCGCCTCTATATGTAATTGTTTAAAATAATCGATACTATAAGCCTACTCTCTCTTATATGGTCTGCCTACATATCTAGGCGGTCTCGACTTCCCTATAAGTCCAGCTACAACCGCTAGTGTTGCTATGTAGGGTATGGTGTTCATGAGGGTTACTGGTATCACTGCCTTAACTGCTGCCATGTTCTTTATCCATTCTCCGAGTGTCCAGAAGAATCCGAATAATAAGCCTCCTCCTAGTGCTAGTAGTGGGCTCCAGTTAGCAAAGTTTACTAGTGCTAGTGCAATGAAGCCTCTTCCTGCTGGTAATTCTTTTGTTATGGCTGTTAGCCAGTCTATGCTTAGAAATGCTCCGGCCAGACCTGTTAACGCAGCCCCATAAATTGTTGCCAATAATTGCACTCTCTCAACATTTACTCCCACAACGTCAGCTGCTTCAGGGTTTTCTCCTACTGCTCTAACCTTTAATCCCATACTTGTACGATAGAGTAGATAGTGGGTTCCAATAGCAATTAATATCATTGCAATGAATATTGGACTTATATTTACCACGGGTATGTCTGGCACCTTGGCTGCATCTGGCGGCGTATGATATCCCCTGACCCCCCATACAGCTTCTATACCGAAGGCTACTCCTCCGAGAGCAAAGAGGTTTATACCTAGACCGCTTATAATATGGTCTCCTTTGAGGTAGGCAGTTATATATCCGTGGATTAAGCCTATGAAGGCTCCTGTAGCTATTCCAGCCAATACTCCTACTAGAGGATTCAATGTTGCTTCAGCTGCTACAACAGCCATAAAGCCGGATAGAAGCATTATCCCCTCTAATCCTATGTTGACTATACCCGCTCTCTCATTGAATATTTCTCCTACTGCTGCGAGCACTAGAGGTGTCATCGCATAAGTTGTTCCTTCTATTATATCTATTATCATACCTAGTTCAGACAACTTTTACCCCTCCTCTACGGATTTTTGACCTAATAAGTCTAATTATCCCGGGGACCGCTAATGCAATAATTATTATGCCTTGAACGGCCTTAACCATCTCTAATGGAACACCAGTCACTATTTGCATACCACGAGCACCAGAATATAGTGCACCAATGAAAATCGCTGCAGGTATTATTCCAAACGGGTGATTAGCGCCAAGGAGAGATACAGTAATACCATCGAAGCCTAAGCCCATAAGATTTGATAAACCAGTTGTTATCGCGTAGCTAGGAGGCCTACCAGCAATCTCACATACCCCAGCAAGACCCGACGCTATTCCTCCTATTATAAAAGCCCACAGCATAGCCTTCTTTGGATTAATTCCACCATACCTAGCAGCTGAGGGATTTAGACCAGTTGCTCTAATCTCATATCCTAAAACCATGTACCATAATAGGTAGAAGGCTATTCCAACAAATACAAGCGACACGATAAGCGATGCTGAAAGCTCTGTACCCTTTATCAAGATAGGTAGTCTTCCAGCTGGAGGCATACTTATTGTTTTTGAAGCATCTATAGGATTAGGGTAAATATATACTCTAGCATATTCTACTACCCAGAAGGCTATCCAATTCAACATTATAGTTGATACTACCTCATTAACCTCTCGGTAGACCTTTAGTAAACCAGCCGCAAGTCCCCAAACTGCACCCATCAACGATCCTACGATTATCGCTAGAGGGAGATATAATGGGCCGGGTAAAGCCCATGATGCCACTATAACGGCTCCGAGAGCTCCCATGTAAAGTTGTCCTTCAGCCCCAATATTGAATAATCCTGCTCTAACGCCAACGGCAAAGGTTATAGCTGTAAGCATTATTGGTGCAGCAAAGCTTAGTGTTGTCGCCAGATAATATGGATCTGAGAAGGAGAATTCAAACATTGCAATATAGGCTGCTATGGGGTCATATCCGCCAAGCCACATTAGTATACCAGCTATAACAAATCCCACTAGCACGGCTATGAGGATTTCAGCTAGTCTCCCAAGTTCTTCCTTTAATACTATCCAGAACCGAGAGCCAGGCAATGTTACCCACCACTTGGTTTCTATCTACTCTCTACTGGTTGTGGACTCGTCTTAGAGGATATTTGCTCCATCTTGTATCCTCCCATCATTAAGCCTATTCTCTCCTCAGTTAACTCCTCTGGTTTTGCTATACCCATGAACTCTCCCTCATACATTACTGCCATGCGATCACTTAGCTGGAGTATTTCATCTAGATCAGCAGATACGAGGAGTACTGCTTTACCTTCATCCCTCATTTTAATTAATAGTTTCCTTATATACTCTGTAGCCGCTACATCAAGACCTCTCGTAGGCTGAGCAGCAACTATTACTCGAGGAGACTTACTCAATTCTCTACCTACAACTAATTTCTGCTGGTTTCCACCACTCAAACTTCTCGCCGGAGCCTTTGTACCAGGTGCTACTATTTCAAACCTCTCAATGATATCACGTGCATGCCTATCAATAACCCCCCACTTGAGGTTAAGTAAACTGCCTAGAAACTTCTTGAGCCTATGTATTCCGAGTATACTGTTCTCGGAGACCGTCATATCTAATACTAGGCCTAGCTTATGTCTATCCTCCGGTATATGACTTAGCCCAAGACGATAGAGTTCTCCTGGGGATTTATTTGTAACATCCTTTCCCATGAGAATTACTTGTCCCTTCTCTACTCTCCTCAATCCTGTTATCGCTTCAACAAGCTCTGTCTGACCATTCCCCTCTACGCCAGCAATACCAAATATTTCACCAGAGTATACTGCAAAAGATAGCCCCTTTACGGCCCATTCCCCGAGATCGTTTTTAACCCATAGATCCTTGACTATTAGGACTGGTTCACCTGGTTTGGCGGGTTTCTTCTCTATTTTCATGACCACTTCTCTACCAACCATCATCTTCGCAAGCATTTCTGGTGTTGCTTTAGCTGTCTCTGTTCGTCCAACTACTCTACCCCTACGTAGAACTGTTATTCTATCAGTTACTTCGAGAACTTCTCGGAGCTTATGTGTAATGAATATTATTGTCTTACCTCTCTTCTTTAATTCTTTTAACGTATGGAATAATTCCCTGGTCTCTATTGGTGTTAGATTAGTTGTCGGCTCATCAAGTATTAATATGTCTACATTACGGTAAAGCATCTTTATGATCTCTATACGCTGACGAACACCAAAAGGGAGATCCTCAACTAATGCGTCTAAGGGTACTTTTAGCCCGGTCTCCTCCATAAGCTTCTCTATTTTCTTTCTACTGGCCTCACGGCTTGGAAGCCCTAGTATTATGTTCTCATAAGCAGTAAAAGCTGGCACCAGTGCTAGATGTTGATGAACCATCCCTATACCGTGTTTTAAGGCCTCTGAAGCGCTTTTAAAGTGAACTCTTTTACCAGCAATATAGATTTCTCCGCTCGTAGGCCTTAGTAGACCAGATAATATTTTCATTAGAGTTGTTTTACCAGCCCCATTCTCACCTAGTAAACCATGTATTTCGCCTCTCCTTACCTCAAGGTCTACTCCGCGGAGAGCTACTGTTCCATCCGGGTACACTTTAACTATATTCTTCATTTGAACAATAATATCGTTCAAGGGAGTAGCCCCTAGTCTCTAGTGAGACTTTACTTTTAGGAAGGTTTGTTATTAGTAAAAAATATAATGGTTTATAATATTATTGTTTTTAGTTGAAGATAAAAGTAGTCCTTGCTAACCTGTTGGTACACCTAATTGCTGGCGTATCTGTTTGATCTCATTGGCATCTAAAGGTATCATCTTCTCGATCTGTGAGAACTTTAAGCCCATGACTTCTACATCTGGGTTCGTCTTCAATGTGTCAGCTAGCTTATCGACTTCTTGCCATATCCATTGCGGTATCTCGGATCTCATTTTCTTGATCTTCTCTATTATTTGTGTTTTGTTTATCTTTTTACCAGCTTGTTCTGCTATTGTTAGGAAGGTTTCTAGGTCTTGGATCTTGCTTATAGCTACGCCTCCCTCCTTGAGGCCTAGCTCCATGACGCCGCCAAACTTCTTGATCTTGCCAGCATAGTATAGTAGTGCTCTCTCAACCGCCTTATATACACCCACGTCTACACGCTTCTCCATGCTGGCTAGTATGAAGCCTGGCTTTATCCAGTCTTGGTCGCTGTCAACTCCTATTGCGAAGGGTGGTCCCATGTCTCTGCCCTTAGCTTTTGCTGCTTCTTCTACTGCTTCGAATATTCCTAGACCAGTAGCACCTGCGACATTGTATACTATACATGCACCTTGTGCTAGCTGGGCCTCGGTTGCTGTCTTACCCTTAGCTGGATCGTTGAATGCTCCAGTATAGGTCCATAGGATGTTTAGTGGCTTTATGTTTTCGCCAGTGTGTTGTTTGTATACTTGTTCACCATATCTTATGCCCCAGTAGTATCCGGCTTCGAACTTGTATAGGACTGGTATCTCCATTCCCAGGACTACTCCTACTGCTGAGCAATTGTAGTGGTGTGCTACCATGCCTGCTAATGCTCCCACAAGAGCACTACCCTCGTGCTCCTTGAATAGCACGCTTAATACGTTTGGCTTATCGGGTATGTAGCCGTCAATTATTGCAAATAACTGGTTTGGATATTCATCTGCTACTTGTTTAACAGCATCAGTCATCAGGAACCCTACGGCTACTATTAGCGTGTAGTGCCCACTGCGAGCAAGGCTTCTAAGGTTCGGCAAGTAGTCTGCCTCAGTCTTGCTCTGTACTTCCACTAGCTCTAAGCCGAAGTCCTTAGATGCTTTACTTGCACCTAGGTAGGCCATATCGTTGAAGCTTAGGTCTCCCCTACCACCTATATCATAGACCACTGCTAACTTCTTTGGAGCATTTGGTGGAACCGTTACTGTTGGTGTAGGCGATGGAGACGTTGTCTTGGTCGGTGTTGTTGTCTGCGTGGTTGTTGTAGTTGTTGTAGGCGTTGCGGCTACTGTTTTTGTTATAGTCTTCGTCTGAGTAATAGTTGTAGTCTGCGTAATAGTCGTAGTCGACACTGTTTTAGGCGCGGACATTGAACCAGCATAATATGCTGCTATTCCCACTACTATTGCTACTATTATGATTATTCCTATATAGGCTGAAGAAGATAGACCGCGTATTACTTTACCCATCTCCCACAAACCTCCTATTTACACTTATATTATAACCAAGGAGCTTATTTATATACCTTGTTTAACTAGGAGTTAAAGTTAACCATCAAAAAACTGGATAATACCTTCTTCCACAGAAAACATTTTTCATTATAGCTCGATCAAGTACTCTCTATCTATAGCCTTGTATCCTGAGGGCATGCCATCTGTATCGTAGGCTAAGCATACTTCGGCTTCACTCGTTACCGCTATTATCCCGATCACACGTTTGCCTCCTATTTCTTCTGCTCTAAGTATTGTTTGCCTACATGCTTCTCTTAGATCCATGCCTCTATCAATGTATTCTGCTAGTGTACGTGATGCCAGGGATTTCGTTATTACTTCGCCGTACCCGGTAGCTGTTACTGCGACCTTGTCATTGGCGTAGAATCCTGCTCCTATTATCGGTGTATCGCCTAGCCTCCCAGGATGCTTAAGCCATATTCCACCAGTACTCGTTGCTACTGCTAGGGTTCCCTTCCTGTCTAATGCTACTGCTCCAACAGTATCCGCTATGTATCCGTAGAGTTTTGCTAGCTTCAATATCTTCTTCCATCGAAGCTCTGTTTCCTTTCCTTGGATGAGATCTGATAGAAGTCTATTATACCGTTTAAATATGTGGTCTGGCGGCACCCCCCTCTGCTCCAACCCATATTTCTCAGCAAGCATGTCAGCGCCTTTACCAACTATGACAACATGATCTGTCTCCAATGCTACTAGGAGTGCTAGTTGAACAGGGTTTCGAGGATACTTAACTGCACCAACTGCTCCTACTCTACCCTTAGAATCCATTACTGCTGCATCCATTTCTGCTTCTCCAGCAATATTTAGAGCACTACCTATTCCAGCATTGAGCATACCAGAATCCTCTAATACTTTCACTGATTCCACAACAGCTAGCAGGGCTTCCTTGCCTTCTAATACCTTGTATCCTTCCTCAATACTCTTTTTTATCAAACCCGATATGTCTTGGAGACTATAAGGGTAGTCGGGGTCATTGAATACTCTTTTCCAAGAACCAGCTCCACCATGTACAACTATTACTGGGGGCTCTACTCTTGATGTAACAATCTTCAACTAGGCGACGCCTCGAAACCATGCTTACCCGGTAATCGTTTTACTAGTCAGCTTGTACTGGTTAAATATATTGTTTAAACAAGTGAGCTTACCGAGGGCTATTTGCCGAAAAAGCTTATAGTCTTCTCGGAAGACTTGCAGAAACAGTGGCCTTAGAACATATCTTTCGAATACCATATATTATTGGGAAGGGGAGGTTTATTGAAAAGACTTTATCGGAGTGAGCGCGAGAAGATCCTTTGCGGTGTATGTGGGGGGTTAGCTGAGTACTTTAATGTTGATCCTACTATTGTTCGTTTAGCCGTAGCCTTATTATTCATATTGAATCCGGCTGCAACTCTAATACTATACTTAATAGCTTGCATAATAATGCCGAAGGAATCCGAGATAAAGGCAAAAGAAAGTAGTGGGACGACTCCTTCTCCTACTCCAACTACTTCTCCAAGACCAGTAGAACTCTCCTCTAGAGATATTGAGGCAATCTTATTACTCGTCGTAGGCGTAGTACTAGTTCTCATAGGTCTATCTCTACTATCCTCAACCATGTTCACCGTAGACATCCTCGGAGCATTCATAGCCTCTCTAGGATTCATAGCATTTATAGTGAGAGCAGCTATCGGAGCATTACTCTTAGCTCTAGGCATAATCATCATAGTTAAAACATTGAAGAAATACGAGAACAAGTAGGCTACCATAAAAATACCTTTTATAACCCTAAAGGAAAATCTATCTAACTGGGCTATGAGGTCATGGCCCCCTCGAAGAACTGCCGGACAACAGATGATTGACCGGAGGACCGTGAAGAAGGAGGCCACGGCCCGAGCCCCTTCTCAAACCTCCAAGTCTTGGCTGTCTACTGTTAGGACGGTATGTTTATAGCTTAATTGCTGTTAACATTGTGTATGGTTGTTTGACTTGAAGTTGGCCAAGATGAATGCTGCTAGAAAGGCTGTAGAAGAATTATTGAACCGTATTGATGATATAGGTATTATAGGTGTTGGTACAGGCTCTACAGTTGAGGAATTCATTAAGCAGTTGGCTAGGTTTAAGAATACTTTAACTGACAAGTGTTTTACCGCATCATCTCTTGACACTATATTGAAGATGAGAGAATACGGTTTCAACACCATCCACCCATCAAGTCTTAGCAAAATAGACTTCTACGTTGATGGAGCCGATGAAGTAGACCCCGACTTGAACATGATTAAGGGTGGTGGCGGCGCATTATTTCTCGAAAAAATCCTCACATATTATTCCAAATATAGAGTATTCATTGTCGACTACTCTAAACTTGTTAGATGGCTGGGAGAAAAACATCCCATCCCACTTGAAGTAAACTTCTACGCATTATCTTTCGTAGAAGAGTACTTGAGAAACAAGGGATACCATGTAAGTATTAGGAGGCCAGTGAAAGGCAAGTATGGGCCAGTAGTCTCTGATACTTTTGGAGTAATAGTAGACTTGCACTTAGACGAACCCGTAGACATTAACAGCCTAGAACACGAACTTAAAATGATACCCGGAATAGTTGAAACGGGATTATTTGTTAAACTAGCTGATAAGGTAATAGTAGGCTATGAGGATGAAGCTAAAGTCTTAGAGAAGAAATAGAGGAAATACATTAAACTGTTATCACCTCAAATACAAGGATAGTATAGCGTGAGGCGTTAGAGATGAATAGGTTGTTGGAGGGTATAACGGTAGTTGATTTAAGCCATACCCTTGCAGGACCTTTTGCAACAATGCTTCTAGCTGATCTAGGAGCACGTATAATCAAGGTAGAGCCTCCGGGAGGCGATGAGACAAGGACTTGGAGCCCACTTGTCAAGGGGTTTAGTGCTTATTTTTCAAGTGCTAATCGTGGAAAGGAGAGCATTGTTGTAAACTTGAAGGAGAAGGAGGGTCGGGAAATAGTATATAGGCTTGTAGAGAAGGCAAACGTTGTAATAGAGAACTATAGGCCTGGTGTTAGAGAAAAACTAGGCGTAGACCCAGAGACCTTGTTTAAAGTAAACCCGGAACTCGTTTACTGTAGTATAAAGGGGTTCGGCTTAGAGAACACACCCTATCGTGATAAACCAGCATACGATGTACTAATCCAGGGAATGAGTGGCTTAATGGCTTCTACTGGAGAAGAAGGGAGACCACCCGTAAGGGTTAGCTTTGCCCTATTCGACGTTATAACGGGATATATGTCTGCGTTAAATATTGTGTCGGCTCTTCTAGCTAAGCGTGAGGGAAGATTAAGGGGGCCAGTCTACATTGAGGTACCAATGTATGATACAGCTATATACTCTATGGTGTATATACCAGTAATATACCTAATGACTGGGAAGAAGCCACGTAGACTTGGGTCAGGTCACCCATCAATAGTACCTTACCAAGCCTTCCGTGCAGGTGACGGAAAATACTTCATTTTAGCGGCCGCTAATGACCGGTTATGGAGGAAGGCTTGTGAAGCCTTAGGTAGGCTTGATTTAGCTGAAGACCCGAGATTCAAGACTAATCCCGATAGAGTAAGACATAGAGAGGAGCTTACACGTATACTTCAAGAAATATTTGAGGAGAAGCCCAGGAGCTATTGGATAAAGCTATTCGAGGAGTATGGAGTACCAGTAGCACCGGTCTATGAGGTAGACGAGGTCTTTAAGGACCCACATGTGGTTCAGCGTAAACTAGTAGTTGAACTACCTCACCCGTTGCTCGAGAAAATACCCCAGCTTGCCTACCCAGTATGGATTAATAAGGAGAGAGCTATGAGTACAATTCCTCCACCGTTAAAGGGAGAACATACTGTCAGGATTCTACGCGAACTAGGATACAATGAAGAAGAAATCGAGGATCTACGTAGAAAGGGTGTAATTGAGTAAATGTGCCTAGCTTGGCGGTAGCGGCGGTAGTTTTGTCTCACTTTCCAGTATTTTATTGACACCTATTATTACTAGAACTGCAAATATTATCAATGCTATGATACGGATAATTGATGAAACAATATTAGCCATTACTATAAGTTCTACTCCGGGATGAGGAGCTGGCATAGCGCTCATTGCAGGTAACATAAATATTAGACGCGCTATGATATCTAGTATCCCATAGACTATGAATGCTAACCCTAGTAGCGTGGATTTACTTCTATTGCTCAACATGACGTATAGGATTACGCCTACAACAATTAATACTATAGGGTAAATCAGCGACAAGACCCCAAGATACATGAACACGAGATCCATTGTAGCAACCATTTTCTAAAGGGGGTTATCGAGTTTAAAAAACTATGTATTATGGCTTGGGGTAGGGGTAGAATATGAATAATAGTAACGCTATCGCTAGTAGCACCCATGCAACTGGGTGTACTTCTCTGCCTCTCCCCGCTACTAGTGCTGTGAGTGGATAGGCTACTAGTCCTGCCGCTATACCCAACGCTATATTATATGTGAAGAGCATGAAGGCTATTGTAATAACCGTTGGTACAACTTGAACAATGTCTGTGAAATCAATGTGTTGGACAACACTCATCATCAATATGCCTACGGCTATGAGTGCTGGAGCAGATGCTAGTTGAAGGAAGCCTGGATTTAATACCGCTATCACTGGTGCTAGTGGAAGCATTGCGAGGAATAATAGTCCTGTTACAAGTGAGGTTAGCCCCGTTCTACCTCCCTCCTCTATGCCCGTAGCTGATTCAATAAATGTTCCAACCGTACTAGTGCCAAAGATTGCGCCGAAGACTGTTGCTAGAGCGTCAACGTGGAATACTTTTTCGAGGCCAAGGTCATCGCCTTGGTTCTTCTTTATGAAACCAGCCTTTAATCCCAAGCCTAGTACGGTTCCCATAGTATCGAATGTGTCTACTAGAAATAATACTAAGATTATAGGTATAAGCGTTGGATTAAGTAG
>JALWGO010000056.1 GCA_027038805.1 Thermoprotei archaeon | reverse complement strand
TAAGACACCATTAAACATAGTACCAGAAGGATATAACACGTCGATAAACTCTACAATAGACTTAGTAGTAGTCAATAAGACAAACATAGAATGGCCCATCAAATTAACAATAAACTATACCGAACTAAACACTACAACGATAATTGAGAATTCTCTAACCCTATTCTACTGGAATGGAACACAATGGGTACAAGTAGAAAACCAGACAATAAATACACAGCTAAAAATAATAGAAGCCTACCTAACTAGACAGGAGGTGAGGGGAGCAGTACTAGCACTCTACGCGGTAAAATCACCGCCAATACCAATACCGGAGCCACCACTCATACCAATAGTAATGGTATTAATGATTCTAGTAGCACTAATAGGAGCGGGCATTAAGAGAAAACGCAATTAAAGAGTCTTTTTCCTCTCCTCTTCCTCGGTGTTTTATTTCTTTAATACCTTGTATAATAGTGCTATGTTTAATCCAATACTTATCAATAACACTAGGATTATTACCTGGTCTACTCCTAGACCAGCACTTTGACTGGATTGAGCATTCACCGTTATGGTTCGAGTCATCGTTACGGTTTCCCTCTGCGTTATCGGGATTTGATGAGTTTTAGTTATAGTGATCGTAGTATATGTTGTCTTAGTTGTTGTTTCTTCTACGGTTCTAGTTATAATATACAAGTGCGTTATGGTTACAGTCTTAGTTTCCGCCTTGACTGTAGCTGATGGCTTACTAGTTGTCATAGTGTTTTTCTCCACGTAGAGTCTCCAAGTAGTGGGATTGAACTCGTTTGGATAGTCTGTTATCTCGGCATAGCCCTTAACCACTAGGTACAAGTTTACGTTAAGTAGAGTGGTATTGTTTACCGGAAGATATACTACTGCTACAATCCTACCATAGCGGTCATATACGTATAAGTCATCTATATCCAAGTAAACTATTCTTCCCTGAACCAACCCGTATAGGAAGTCCTTAGCAGCCTTACCCTCCACAGTATATATTTCGGGAGCATTAATATCAGCAAACCTTACCCTAACCTCCCTACCATTAAGCATAGAGTATTTCCCATCAAAAACACGTGTTACCAATACATCAATAGTATCACCATCAACAACTCTCTCAACAATGCACAGAGCATCAACATCTACTACTTGTTGAGCCACAACAATATATGGCGTAATCAAAAAGATTACAAATAATACAGTAAACAGCCTAACCAAAATACACCTCCTCCCCCAGAATAATATAGTGTTTTGAGAAGCGCCTAAAATTATCCCATATTATCCCTACTTGCTTATCTCGTGTACGTTCATATAGATCACGTCTATTCCTAGTTCTCTCGCTCTCTCTAACGCCTCTCTAAGTATATCTATTGCTATGATCAATTTTCTCGTAGGCTTCTTACCCAAGACTTTCTCCATTATTTCACAGCGTGTTTGAAACCATTCGATATCATTGAGTTCTACTAGAGATTTTACTTCTATAAACCATACTTCTCGGTTATGGACGTAGATGTCTAGTTCTATACGAGCACCTTTACGGAACCAGCGTCCATCTATATCCTTAATGCTTATCTTCTCTACTTTCTCAGCATGAATTCCCTTCCGCTTTAATAGGTCACGGTATATTTCT
>JALWGO010000055.1 GCA_027038805.1 Thermoprotei archaeon | reverse complement strand
GAAATATACTTGAAGGGACTAGTTAGAACCTTCCAGATACCGAGGCTATTTCCCTCACTAACGGTTCTAGAGAACGTTATAATAGCGCCTCCGCGCCAAATCGGTGAGAAAGTACTAGATGCTCCATTCAAGAGGAAATGGGAGAAACAAGAAATAGACCTAGCGAGGAAAGCTATAGAATTATTAAGAAGATTCGGCATGGACAAATACGTTAAGGCCAAGATAAGCGAGTTATCGGCAGCCCACATAAAGATGCTCGAGACTATTAGGGGGCTCCTAGCCTCGCCCAAAATACTATTACTAGATGAGCCCGCTGCAGGTGTAGCATATACTACTGCAAAAGAATTGTTCGAATATATTCTAAGACTACGTAGCGAGCACGGTCTGACTTTCCTTATAATAGAGCATAGGCTCGAAGTACTTATGGACTACGTGGACTATGTCTATGTTTTACACAATGGTAAACTATTATCTGAAGGCAAGCCCGAAGAAGTGGTACAGGATCCAAAAGTTATAGAGGCGTATCTAGGTGGATAAGCCATGGCATTCCTCGAGGTAGTTAACCTAAAGTCTGGATACGGTAAAATGGAGGTATTACATAGGGTAAGCATAGAAGTTGAGAAAGGAGAAATAGTAGCAGTCTTAGGCCCCAATGGTGCTGGTAAGACAACACTACTCAATAGTATCTTCGGTATAGCTACAATACATGAAGGAGACATAAGGTTCCAAGGCAAGAGTATTAGAGGAGAAAAACCGTACCGCATAGTAAAGATGGGTATCGGTTATGCACCCCAGCTAAACAACATATTCCCTAATCTAACAGTTCTAGAAAACCTTCAGATGGGGGCATACCTACGTGGAAGAGATCCATCAATACACGATGATATAAGAGAGGTGTTCGAGCTTTTCCCAGAAATAGCGAGGAGAAAGAATACTAAAGCTAAATCACTTAGTGGTGGTGAAAGACAAATGCTAGCAGTTGCTAGAGCATTAATGGCGAAGCCAAAACTCCTATTACTAGACGAGCCTACTGCAGGACTCGCGCCCAAGGCCGCGACAACATTGATGAACAAGATAGAGGAGATAAGAGAGATGGGGTTAACGGTTCTCCTAGTTGAACAGAACGTTAAGAAAGCTTTATCAATAGCTGATAGAGGCTACGTACTAGTGAGCGGAAGAATAGTATTGGAGGCTCCAGCCGAAAAACTAGCTAAGGAGAACATTGAGAAATTATTCTTTGGCCAAATATAGTTTCCTAGCCCTCTTCCTCCACGCCCATGTCAAGGTAAATACCCTAAACAATATGAACCCTATCATCAACAATATTATTAGTGTTAATAACGTGTTCGGCAAGAGGTGTTGATTGTTAACCGCATAGTATAGGATATCGAATAATGCTAGGAATACCAGCCAAGAAACAACTATACCTACATCATATAATACTGAAACTACTAGTCGTTTAGGTATACCGGGCTTATAGAATACTAGTGGAGCCTTCAACTCCACCAATAGGAATACTATGGCTATAAACTGGAATCCTACTAGGACTGGAAGCGTTATAGACGTAAAAGTTGATAGCGGCTCCCATCTATCGGGTTCGCCAGCTACATTGAAGTGTACGGGCACTTGGCTTGGCAGGAGAGGGAGATATATTGGTATGAGGATTAGTGATAATATTGGTGGTAAGATCATTAAGACTAGTCTAAGTGGTGTCGGCTTTACTGGTTCTATTCTAGATATTTTCTCGATAGGTTCTTTCTTCTCTATTCTAAATGCTTCCTTACCTAACTCTCTCTCGGCCTCCCGTGCCGCTAGAAAAGACAGGACTACTGTATTCACTAAAACTAGGACTACTAGTACCGCGGCGAGAAGAGTTGCTGGTACGGCTAGTAGTGATAGGATAACTGTGATTAGCCCTATTATAGCGAAGCTTATGCCAGCTAGGTGGTTATATTTAACCCATATCCTTCTAGAAGCATATGTATAGCCTATACGGAACCCTATGAAGGGGTTAACTGGTAAACGTTTTGCAATTAATGCTAGTACTAGTCCAGCAACAGCTATTATCAATCCGATTACGAGGAATAATAGGTTAGCCATTGCTATCACTCTTTCTAGACTGTATAGTGTTTACTAAGTCTATTATTTTTCTAACCTCGTCTCTAAGAAGCAGTAACACTCTCTTACCTTCACCCGTCAACTCATAATATTTTCTCGGAGGACCATACTCTGATTCACCCCAGAAAGATTTTATCAGCTTGTTTTTCTCTAATTGTTTAAGAGACTCGTAAATAGTGCTTTCACTAGGCCTCAATAACCCGTTGCTTGCCTCCTCTATCAACGCCTTTATCTTATACCCGTAGAGGGGGCCGTATTTATTGAGTAATTCTAGTATAATTAACGCGTAGAACCCCGATCTAATATTCTTCAATAGCTTTGATAGATTCTTCTTATCGGCATCTCTCATTTCCCTATACCTAGGGTTTTACTGAGTTCTAGGATTGTTTACCACGGCTAGTATTAGCAGTACTACAGTATAGGATAGTGCCCACACGGTATTAGTTATAATCTTACCGCTACTGGCTCCCAAAACCATATTGGGAACCACGAGAACTGTCCAGAAGATAGCCCCAGTTAATGCTGCTGTTAACAATACGTTTACCTTTATCTTCTTGTCGAGATAATCGTATAATGCTCCAAATACGGCTCCTAATACTAGTGAGAATACAAAGGCTATTAGAGGAGATAACATCAACACTATGGATAAATAACCCCGCAATATCTCGCCGCTCAAACCGCCAGCTCCACCGTATCGTTCAACTGTTTTCAACACCTCATCTACTGATGGCATGTTTAGAAAAGTTATTATGCCTACAATGACTCCGGATACTGCTCCAGCTATTAGTCCGTGTAGAACGTATTTGCTTTCAACCACGTTCTACCACCTTAAGATGATATATTGCTAAGATTAGGGCCGTCATAGTTATTATACCATATACGGTTAGAAGGGAGGTAGCTGCATACCCGTATAGTCTTGTTAAAACCGTTGCCTGGAAGTTCATTAAAGAATGAACTACCGCTAATACGAGATAGGCTATCATACCCTTCCCGAGCCTACTATAATGTGCTAGTATACTTGTAGAGAACATGTGGTACAGTGTTGTAGCAAACCTCTCATACACTGCCAGAAAGCCCAGCAGTAGGGGGAAGACCATGCCGACAAATAATGCTATACTCTGATTAAAGGCTACGAGTAGTGTCTCGCCAAAACCAAAGCCTCCGCCAACCCATAACGCATAGACTGTCTCCTTACCTCTAACGCTAACGTACTTCAAGTATTCTTGGAGGAACCCGGAAACGAGTGCCGCGTATAATAGTATTGGTATTAGGAGATCTTGGGGAGGATTTTTCAAATCTATTCCAAGCATTTGAATAGGTATATACTGGATTGGCGGCTGAATTATAAGGGTTAGTACTAGGAGGCCGAGGCCTATTATGAATGGTTTTAGGAGAAATCCCTTCTTCTTGTAGAGTATTAGGAGTATTAGGGTTGGTGCTAGTATTGCTAGCACGGGTATAGTGTAGGAGATCAATTAACCCGTCCCAGCTCCTAGACAATTATTCCTCTTTCTCAAGGACAACGGCAGTACCATATGCTAGGATCTCGGCTGCACCACCCATTATGCTAGCTGTGCCGAATCTTACTCCAACTACGGCGTTTGCTCCAAGCTTCTTTGCTTCCTCGATCATGCGCTCTATTGCTAGGCTACGTGATTGTTTTAATAGTTCCGTGTATTCCTTTATTTCTCCTCCAACAATATTTCTAAGTGATGCCGCTATATCCTTACCTATGTGTCGGGCTCTCACAGTATTTCCTGTAACCAGTCCTAGTACCTTTATTATCCTATACCCAGGTGGGTTTTCGAGGGTTGTGACTAGGAATTCCATAGTATATCCCGAATACTACCTCGGAGTCCGAGGTAGATATAGTTTTCCCCTATAAATAATTGATATATTATTTAAGAGCTGCTACAAAGCCCTTGAATATTGGTGCTGGTCTCAGAGGACGGCTCTTAAACTCTGGATGCGGCTGAGTTCCAAAGAAGAACTTGTGGTCTCTCAACTCTATGAATTCTACTAGCTCCGGCTTCTCTAGACTTACTCCCCCTATTCTTATCCCTGCTTTCTCAAGGATTTCAAGGTACTTTGGGTTTACTTCGTATCGGTGGCGGTGGCGTTCATAGACTATTTTCTCCCCATTGTATATTTGCTCGGCTAGTGTATTCTCTATTATTTTTATGGGCTGGGCTCCGAGTCTCATGGTTCCTCCTAGCTTGTCTATACGGTATTGTTCTTCGAGAAGCGTTATCACTGGATGCGGGGTGTGGGGGTCTACTTCGCTTGTATGTGCTTTTTCGAGGCCAGCAACGTTTCTAGCTATTTCTACTACTGCTAGCTGCATTCCGAAACATATGCCGAGGAAGGGAATATTGTTTTCACGTGCATATTTTATTGCCGCTATCTTGCCCTCGACTCCTCTCTTACCGAATCCTGGGAGAACTATTACTCCGTCAACTCTTTCGAGAACCTCTTCTACTCTAATCTTACCATTCTCTATATCTGTTGCTTCAATCCATTTTAGAACTGGTCTAATACCGTGGCTTGTGCCAGCATGTTTCAATGCTTCAATAATGCTTAGATAACTGTCTTTGAGCTTTGTATACTTGCCTACCATTGCTATAGTTTTCTTTACTGAAGCCTTCTTATACTTCTCAATAAAATCTCTCCAAGAACCGAGCTCGGGTTTACGGTAATCTAATCCTAGTTTCTCGGAGACATATTTTGATATGCCTTGTTCTTCTAGTATTAACGGTATCTCGTATATTGTTTCCACATCATAGCTACTATACACAGCGTGTTCGGGTACATTACCGTATAAGGCTATTTTCTTCTTAGCTTCGGGTTCAAGCTTTGTCTGGCACCGTGCGACTATGGCGTCTGGCTGTATACCTATTCTACGTAGTTCTTGAACGCTGTGTTGTACGGGCTTGGTTTTCTGTTCACCCGTAACGCTTAGGATTGGAACTAGTGCTACATGTATAAACATCGTATTATGTTCTCCTAGCTCTAGCCTCATCTGCCTGATCGCTTCTAGGAAGGGGAGGCCTTCAATGTCTCCAACGGTTCCACCGACTTCTACGAGGACTATATCGGCTTGATAGTTCTGGGCTACCTCGCGGATACGGTTTTTTATTTCATCTGTTATGTGGGGTATTACTTGTACGGTTTGCCCTAGGTATTCGCCTCGTCGCTCCTTCTCTATAACACTTAGATATATTTGGCCCGTTGTAATATTGTTTCTTTTAGATAAATTGATGTTGAGGAATCTCTCGTAGTGTCCTAGGTCTAGGTCTGTTTCACCTCCGTCTTCGGTTACGTATACTTCTCCATGCATGAATGGGTTCATTGTGCCAGCGTCAACGTTTATGTATGGGTCTATTTTTATCGCCGTTACATTATATCCCATGCTTTTGAGTAGGA
The DNA here is from genome assembly GCA_027038805.1 of Thermoprotei archaeon. Lineage (GTDB taxonomy): Archaea > Thermoproteota > Thermoprotei_A > Sulfolobales > WANQ01 > JALWGO01. The sequence goes on along the minus strand of JALWGO010000055.1, from coordinate 10,405 downwards.
GTCCTAGACTGGCTGTGACTGCGCCCTTACCAACACTTGATAAAACTCCCCCGGTAACGAAGATGTACTTAGACGTTGCGGGCTCACCCTATAGTGGAGGCCTTTTTAGCTTATCTAAGGCTTTCTTGATAACTAGTTATTAATAACCTTAAAGCCTACATATATTCTTGGGTGCTTTGATCTATGGTAAAGCCGGATTTTTCTAAGCCTCTCCTCCAAGTAGCCTTGGATTTCACTAGAATAGATGACGCTCTCCGTATAGCTGAAGTTGCGTGGAGTTGTGGTGCAGATATAATTGAGGCTGGTACTCCGCTGATAAAATCGGAGGGATTGAAGGCTGTAGAAGTTCTTAGGAGAGAGCTACCTGATGCAACTATAGTTGCAGATATGAAGACGGTTGATGTAGGCGACCTAGAGGTACGCATAGCCGCTGAAGCTGGCGCAGATATTGTAACCGTTATGGGGTTTTCATGGGACTCCACTATAACTGCTGCCGTAGAGGAGGCTAGAAGGCAGGGTGTGATTGTTGAAGCCGACTTAATGTACGTAGAGGATCCTGCTAAGAGAGCAAGAGAGTTGAAGAAGCTTGGAATAGATATTGTCGGCATCCATATTGGAATAGATGTTCAGAAGCGCTTAGGTATGACTGCTGGAGACGTACCAGATCTTGTTAGAAGAGTTGTAGAGGCTTTTGGGGGAATAGTTTCAGTTGCTGGTGGTATTAAGGCCGAGCATGTTCCATCACTCATAAAGGCTGGTGCTAAGATAATCGTCGTTGGCTCAGCTATTACTAGGGCTCGTGACCCTAGCGAGGCTACGCGTATTATTAGAGAGGCTATATTGAAAGCGTTAGAGGGGGGTCAGTGAAAGTATTCAATGATACCCGAGTTATATCCGAGTATTTTTATCGTTAATACAGTATTCATACGATACCATATAGACTGGTTTGGTTCCCGACTTTAAAACTACTTGATGATGATAACGAAAGTATTCGGAGAACACAGCAACGGTGTTTTATTATGGACGCCAATGTCCTTCTAGGCCTAGGACTATACACCATTATAGGTATCGCACCACTAGTATACAACTACTACGTAGTCAACAAAAAACACACAAATGGGAAAACAACTGGAAAAACCAGTAGGCTAGTTAATGTGAACCATGCACCAGTACCCCTTAGACCAGTTGACAATAAAGTTGCCCTAAACCCACGCTATTCTACGGGTTTAAAGGGGGCTCCGAGGACTAAGATTCCCCCTGTAATAGTATTGGTATTAAATAACAAGAACCTAGAGGACCCTGAAATTCGTAGACTCGTAATAACCTATTTAATGCGTGGTGATGAGAGAGGAGAAGCTACGGTTGTAGAGCAGGATAAGCCTTTAGAACTAGGTGTGAGAGGGGTTGCGCCGCCAACGGAGATACACGCTACCAGTATTGAGCCGGCTCTCGCTGTGGAGGCTTAAACCACTATTATTTCTAATTGGCCCTGGATTTATCTCGGCTTGCAGTGGCCTAGAGATAACAAATATTGGCGTTTTCACATATATTGGATCAGCTTATGGTTACCGCTTGTTTTGGAGCATACTTATATCGGCTGCTATGCTTGCTTTTCTCCAACAACTAGCTTCTATAATAGCTGTTGAGTCTCAGGGACTTAGCTGGGCTAGGAGGACAAGGTATTATCTATTGTTTGCTTCTGGGCTCATGCTTGCTAATATTGCCACGCTGACCGCCAATATTGTCGGGATATCAATTATTCTTTCAAGCCTCCTCCACGTTAACTGGGTTTACGTGGCAGTACTAGTTTCCACAATAGTCTATTCTATGAGTATTTCTGCTAAAAGCTATAGTGAGGTAAATAGGCTTTTAACAGCTCTTACATTACTTTTAGGCTCATACATAGTACTGTCAATTATATATCTATACGAGAACCCCGATATAATAAACGATATAGTAGCCCAGACATTCACCATAACACCACTCCACGAGGATAGGATCGGATTAGATGTCGTAGCTGTTTTCGGAGCAGCCGCCGCCCCCTATGCCCTAATATTAGAGATGATGACCCTACCTAAAGACAAAGATCTACGCGAAGAGTTTGCAAGCATAGGCTTGGGCCTAGTCTTCACGAGCCTCATAAGCATATCAATAGGGTTGCTAGCCGCTGTAACCCTATACCCTAAAGGTATTGTGGCAAAGGGACCCGAGGATCTAGTAGAAGTTTTGGGAATGCTGGGTGCCTTTGCTAGACCATTATTTGTTATAGGTGTTACTGCTTCCTCTATACTAGCCATCATGGCTATCCTACTAGTTAACACGTACGTACTATACGAGTATAGACGTGGAGAGAACTGGTCGTCGAACATAGAGGTTGTATTGAGGAGTCCTATTCACCGTGAAACAAGTCTTATGAGCGTGTTAACCAGTATTGCTGGACTACTAGTACTCGTACTAGTATTTGGTTCATCTTATGATAGGCTTGTAGATATCATACGTTACCTATCAGTTATAATCAATCTCACTGCATGGGTTCCAGGCGTCTTTATAGTATACATGTATCGCCGTACCAGATATTATTCTAGGATAACTGCCACGGTAGCCTATGTTATCATAGGAGTCCTTATTATGGTTAACCTGCTAGGAATACTCTGGTAATAGTATGGCGAAGATCGTTGTCGTAGGCGATGCCAACGTAGACTATGTGTTAGACCTAGACTACTATCCGGAGCCAGGAGGCGATAGCCTGGTCAACTCTTTTAGAAAACAGCTCGGGGGATCTGCTGCGATAACGGCAACTTATCTCTCACAGCTAGGTGGTAGGGAATACGAGGTCTACCTCGTATCATGTATAGGCTATGACGATGACTCGGAACTCGTTTTAGAGGAGCTTAGAAAACACGGTGTTAGATTAGACTATGTCCACCGCCTCAATGTTCCAACAGGTAAGGTATTCGTTGTTCAAGCAGAAGATGAGAGGACAATGTTTTCCTACCGTGGGGCAAACAAGTACTTGATCTTAGACGACGATGAGGCTGAGCGAATAGTAGAGGATAGTATACACGTATATGTTAGTGGTTATGCTTTACTAGAAGACCCTCAGAAAAAGAGCGTCCTCAAAATATTGGATAAGGCCTGGAGCCACGAGGTAAGTATAGGTATTGATCCCGGCCCACTCATTGTTAGAGAAAACCCAGATATCATTAGAGGAGTCTATGGCTTACTGAAAGTCCTCTTAATGAACCTAGATGAAGCACGCTTACTAGCAGGTAAACATGATTTCCTAGAATATTTCCAGAACCTCAGCATAGACTACGATATGACCGTCGTAATAAAGATGGGGAAGGAAGGAGCCGTTGGCTTCCATAAGGGGTTCTCGTACTGGTGTACAACTGTTAGAATAGACCAGCCAGTAAACATTGTTGGAGCTGGAGATGCCTTTAACGCTGGTTTCCTAATAGCGTATTTGAAGGGGTATAGTATAAATGAGGCATTAATGATAGGCTGCAGGGTTGCTAAAGAAAGGATAAAGGGGAGGCCTCTCAGCGAGTTGTCTTGGGATAAAATAACTGGGTCTCTTTGAAAAATCTATTGGATTGCTTCTAGGGTTATTTGAGGAACATTTCCTCGTATTTCCGTATATGTTCTACTGACTGTTTTACGTCTACGAAGAGTTTTCTCGCTTCTTCTACGTCTTCTGCTCTAACTTCTTCTCTACCCTTTCTCTTAGCAACTATCCTCGCCGGCTCCATTAACTGGACGGCGTATCTTAGACTGGTCTCAGAGCCTATCTTGGTTAATAGTTCTAGGGCTTCATCGGTTAACTCTACTTCTTCTTGCTCTGCTCTAATCTTTATTATTTCTCTTATCTCATCTGGCTTGTAGGGTCTCGTTGGTATTATGAGGAGTCTGTCCAGTAGGTCTAAGGGTATTCCATGGGGTGATTCTATGTCTGTTCCACGTATTTTTGTTACACCACGATTAGTTGCTAGTATTATTATTGGTGCTAGCTCGCTCTCCATTGCACGTGAGAGGAAGCTATAGCTCTCGATATCCAGCATGTGGGCGTCGTCTATGAATAATACTCCTGGTACTATCTCGCCTCGTCCCTCTGAAACCCATTTCCTAACCTGCTCGTCAACTGTTTTCCTTACCTCGGGGCTTATCTCTTTCTCGGCCTCGAATCCAAAGAGAGATGTTATGGTTACGCGCTGCGCGGCTATGTAGACGTCTAGGTCGTGGAGGGTTAGTGTGTGTACTATCTCCTTAGTCTTCTTCACCATTCCCTCAGGTATTTCTACGAGCCTACCAGCCTCTACGTCATAGTACTTGGCTTTCTCATAGCCCTTAGCCTTCCCAACCTTGTAGACGCGGCCCGTCTCAGCGTCAATCCATATAACGTCTCCTCTCCTCACACCCAATTGGAGTAATTGAACAGTTACCTCCTCCGGCACAGTTATAGTTAACTCATCGTCCCTAGTTGCTAGGGTTATCCTAGCCTCACGTGGAACCATAGCATAGGGGTTGAAGGGGTGCTTAACCCTCCTAATCTTGATCTCCTTGACGACGCCCTCATACACTTTCCTCTCTTCTCTAATCCTAACACCAATAGCCTTACGCAACGCCTGCATCAATACCTCAGTCTTCTTCATCTCAGTAGAATAGACCTCCGAAGCACTTAGTGCAACAAAGGGAGTATCCTCGCCGAGCTCACGGGCAATAGCGACAGCTATAGCAGTCTTACCAGTACCAGGCGGGCCAACAAACAGTACACCCCTACCAGCCATCTTACCCTCACGAATCATCTCAACAACAAGACCAGCAGCCTCTCTAGCCTCCAACTGGCCCACGAGGCCAGCTGCAACCTTCTTAGGCTTACCCTTCTCATCTAACCCCAATCCACGGATATGGCTGTGAGCACCAATACGCCTAAACTCGACAGTCTTGGGAACCTCCCTAATCTCAACCACACCAATCACCCAATAACCAACAAGCACGCAAAACACAAATAAAAACCTTTACCACATAGACAAGACGAGGATGATGACAGAGACGAGTATCCGAGCCCCTAGGGGTTGGGGGCCATACAATGAAGAATTCAGCGGCAACTGACTTTGATTTATGAAGAGCTTACTTTTTATATGATATACCATACTAGTGTAGGGGTCTTGTGAAGAAGAGTGGAGAAGTAGTACGTCATCATACTTTTTGGAGTACTATTAATACCTTGGTTTCGAGGCTTAGGCATGTTTTATCAGAGGAGAATTATAGGTATCTACTTGAAAACAGACCTCGAGCTCCCGGGCATTAAGGCAAAACTCAACCACCCTTACACCCTAAGAAAAAGAGAAATACAAACAACACCAGCTGACATCAGAGACCAAACATGCTATGGTTATCCGAGTGGATTAGTCTTCTATGTGTATTCCTGCTAGTTTTTCAAGTTTCTTCTTTGCTTCACGGTAGCTTATCTTATACTTTAACCACTTATTATAGATGCTCCAAGCCCGCTTAGAGAAGCCAGCCTTACCTACAAGATAGAGTAGGATTCCAGCTCTATCCCTATTCCTGCGCCACTCCCTAACAATACTCAACTAGGACACCCAGTATAATAGTTAATGTATGCTAGGTTAAATTCGCTTGCATGAGCCCTAATGAACCTATCGATAGCGGCTATATACTTGCAGCCAAGAATACGTGCTGCATGCATATGGGCTATATCGAGTAAATGCCTCCTACTAATACCGTGAATATCGACATAGTTTATAGCAAGGCCTAGAACATCCCCTAAGCTAACCCTATAGCCCCTAAACCCGTACCGCTTAAACAAGAACCTTACCCTACACCAAGTCCCCCGGACGCCACCTCTCCTTTAAATGAATACTAGAAAACACTAAGACATAGCCTCTACGCTTACACAACTCAATAAACAATAAAGCATCATAATAACCACTAGCACTAGGATCAACAGCCCTAACAAGAATACTAGTATTAAAGTAAACCCTAACCAAACAAAACTCCCAGAAAAAAGAGTAAGAGAGCTAAAAAGAGAATAGATTACCCCTAGGCCCTCGCAACCACTTGTAAACCGTGCTCAAATAAACATAAAACCAACAAAGAACGTGCCGGTGCCAAGAGCCCACGCCCGTCACTTGGTTAACTCCCCGGTTAAACCATATTTTATAAAGAGGAACTCTTCACTAATTTTCTCCTGTTTCACAGCAACTGATTTTACCAATAGAAATAAGACTCAATCTATACTAGTATTAATATTATAATGTAAAAGTATAAAGTATAAAATTGTCTTGCATTATCTTAATACTAATACTTAGCTGAAAATCTCTCGAATTTTCATCCAATATCAAATATCCATTGACGTTCATATTTTGAAAATGCCCTCTTTTCCGGTATACGCCTCATCATTTTTGTTGGCGATAATATGTATGTTTTTTCAACTTCTACGCTTTTCTTTAGAATTGACGATATTATTGGTATCATTGGAAGCATTCTTTCTCTCACTGCTAATTGGGTGAGAAGAAGCTTGTTCTCTACTGATAAGTAAGTAGTACCAAAGAACGGTATTTTCTGTAATTTTCTTGCAATATAAACGGCTTCCTCTAGACTATTTGTCCTTATTATATATGCTACACCCAAAGTAAGAGAGCCTAAGTGTTCTAACGGGTATTTTCTAATAAAGAAGCCATTGAATACTCTGTATTCTTTTAGCATCTTTACATGTGACGCTATTTTTGAAGAGGGTTCACCTAGCATTTTGGCTAGTTTCTTTATTGATATAAATGCATTTCTCATTAACGCATCAATTATCTTTATGTCCAGGACAGTAAACCTCTTTAATACTGAATACTGGTCGAGAAGGGCCTTTAAATCAACTTTAATGTCCGTATCTGATAAGATATTCTCTAACTCCATATACAAGTTTATTTTCAGATAACCCTTATCATAGTATCTCAATAAATCGGGTTTAGGGAAAAATACCTTGTCAAACAAATAGTATTCAATAGGATCATAATGTTCAACGAGTCTTCTATAATCATAAGATGCTGGTACATAATAGGACAGAAATACATAGCCCTTAATACTCTTATTAATAACCGCGAGATAATCAGGCTCAACGATACTTCTCGGCATATCCCCTAAGATCACTATAAGCCTCCTAAGACCAATTCTCGAATAATCTATATCGATGCCAAGCCTCCATCTCTCTCTAATCTTTGAAATTATTCTTAAAACACGAGTCTTCACATATCCAGTATCATGTATTATATCAATAAGTCTATAGTAGCCCTTATTGATTATTGATGTTAAGACTAATATTTCATCATAAGATGCTGGTATCTCCAGAAACTCCATACTCGCCAGCCCATCACACTATAATCACACGTCCTCTTAGGTCACATTAATATTTTTCTCAATGAAACCAAGAAATATCTTACTCTTATGCTCCCTTTTTACTGGGTGTTTTCAAAATGAGGTCTTTATTAAAAAGACTACTACTATCAAGATATACTTGGATAATACTACCAATAGTAATCTACTTGCTAAAGAGGTTTACACTAAAGGCAATAGCAGAAGTCGGAGGAACAGTAATACAGCCCACAGACCTAGAAGAAAGCGACGACGATGATACCTTCGTCTAAACAAAACAAATAAACACCTATTTTTCCACAACCCAAAAACACTTTCCCCAAGCTCAGTAAACTCCTCATAGTATTTAAGACTACTTTTGCCCTATAACAATCTACCACTCATCTACCCTTCAATTCTTTTTGAGTTTTAGAGGCTGTTCAATTATTTGTTTTAGGTAAGCTTAGTGCAACTGATACTTTCAATTCTTTTTGAGTTTTAGGAGTTTTAGCATTTATTGTCATCGTTGTTAAAGCCTCGGTCGTGGCCCTTTCAATTCTTTTTGAGTTTTAGGCGGGAAAGTATATCTTAAGGCTTGAGGCAAAGGCCTTCTTCCACTTTCAATTCTTTTTGAGTTTTAGTGCCGAGAAACCATGTAGAGTACACCGTAGTGTCTGAGAGCTTTCAATTCTTTTTGAGTTTTAGGCACCTAGCGTATCGGTATGTCTGCGAAAGCCACCGAGCCCTTGTCTTTCAATTCTTTTTGAGTTTTAGTTTTTACTCCTGATGCTCTTACCGATTTAGTAGAAAACTTTCAATTCTTTTTGAGTTTTAGGCAATAACTCGCTTATCCTCGCACCAGTCACCGCAACCGTGACTTTCAATTCTTTTTGAGTTTTAGTATTTTTTATTATATATGGTTTACTTTTTCTTTATCTTTACCTTGCTTTCAATTCTTTTTGAGTTTTAGGAAACACCCAAGATACCACTCCAAGGCCCACCCCAAGTATTCTCTTTCAATTCTTTTTGAGTTTTAGTAGTTTATGATGCTCATGCCGATGCACTATGGATTTATTCTTTCAATTCTTTTTGAGTTTTAGCATATCCTTTCTCAGTAATCCTCAATATTTTTTCCTTACCCCGCTGTTCAACCTTTCAATTCTTTTTGAGTTTTAGACCATTCTTGTAAAGGCTTCTTACCGTATAAGAGTAATAGACATCTTTCAATTCTTTTTGAGTTTTAGTGAAACATTCATTAAGCTGAGAAGAAAGCTGGGAATGAGTTCTTTCAATTCTTTTTGAGTTTTAGGATTTCCTGGGTCCGTTGTCGATACAACATAGATTCGTGCATACTTTCAATTCTTTTTGAGTTTTAGGTTTTCACTCTTTTTGTTGGGGGTAGTAGTGGCTGATTTTATCTTTCAATTCTTTTTGAGTTTTAGGTAATACTTGTAACAGGAATTGACAAAGACCTCGTTAGAAAGACTTTCAATTCTTTTTGAGTTTTAGAACAAATAGAGATAACAGGCTATAGAATAAGGGTAATGTACAACTTTCAATTCTTTTTGAGTTTTAGATAAATCACCTCACCGTTCCGAAAAGAGTACCATGACGTTAACTTTCAATTCTTTTTGAGTTTTAGAAGGTCTTCCCGATAAGCCGGCAAATGGCATGGTACATTGTTAAACCTTTCAATTCTTTTTGAGTTTTAGAGATCCAAGTCCAAGCAGATCTACTAGAAGCACAAGCGATAACTTTCAATTCTTTTTGAGTTTTAGATACGTCTTATTACTTCATAATTATATGATAGTGGAGATAAGCTTTCAATTCTTTTTGAGTTTTAGGCTTCGAGGCTTTCACCACCGTTGCTGCCGTATTGCTTTCCTTTCAATTCTTTTTGAGTTTTAGGGTATGGATCCAATGTCTGTATTGTACTTACTATTACTTGTCACTTTCAATTCTTTTTGAGTTTTAGAAGAAACCATACTACCATCACCATATGGTGCAACAGCTATCAGAGAACTTTCAATTCTTTTTGAGTTTTAGTTCATGGTTTATCATTGGCTTGTCTACCCAGGCTATGAGCCTTTCAATTCTTTTTGAGTTTTAGGAATACTATGGGGCTTGTCTTCCACGTGAAGTCTACTCTTTCAATTCTTTTTGAGTTTTAGAACTACTTTTACCCCACCGGTGGGCCGGATGCACTACTATATCTTTCAATTCTTTTTGAGTTTTAGTTTTCACGGTAGTAGGGTACTAGGAGGCTTAGCTTTACTTCACTTTCAATTCTTTTTGAGTTTTAGAGAAACCCACCCATATACCTGATAGCTAAAGTCCTAAAAGAAAACTTTCAATTCTTTTTGAGTTTTAGGAGGTGTAAGCATGACGGAAGAGAAAAAGAACAAAACGATAATCTTTCAATTCTTTTTGAGTTTTAGCCGCTCCACCTCCTCGAGAAGCTTTATCAAGTAGCTTTTCTCTTTCAATTCTTTTTGAGTTTTAGAACCGGTTTGATCAAGAACATTAGAGTTCGCTATATGGTTCACTTTCAATTCTTTTTGAGTTTTAGGTAGATGTTCCAGTTGAGCAAGAACAACCACGCCTCAATATCTTTCAATTCTTTTTGAGTTTTAGGCTTTTGAAAAACATGGCTGATATAATAATCAACGGCATCTTTCAATTCTTTTTGAGTTTTAGACAAATACAAGGAATTAGACAATATATTCCTAAAACTATTGGCTTTCAATTCTTTTTGAGTTTTAGCCCTGCAACCCTATAGCATATATCTCCTGTAATGATAAGTCTATTATAGGTACCTCATAAACGCCCACAGTATTATATGAGAAAGTAGACGTTACAGGATTAGTTAACGAGTTATCATAGTATATGTTTACTCTAAGCCTAGTTCCATACGGCAATAGTCCTGATACAGTAACTATTAGCTTTATAGGTATAAAGGTATTTAGCTTTAGTGAATCACGGCTTATTATGGTTTCCTGCCCAAAGCTTCCTATACCTGGAACAAGTCCCGTGTTAATAG
>JALWGO010000054.1 GCA_027038805.1 Thermoprotei archaeon | reverse complement strand
CATGCCGCTACACCAGACATTATAGTTAGTAGTGCGATCAGAGACGCGCTCCAAGCATTATTGGTAATTCTCCTAATACTGGGAGCTGTTTCGGCTCTCGTAGCTGGGTTCATGATGATCGTTCAAACAGATATTAAGAGGCTTATAGCGTATAGTACGATAATGCATATAGGATACATTGCAATGGGTCTCGGCCTTGCATCATACATAGGTCTCCAGGCGGCAATATATCATGCTATAAATCATGCAGTAGCTAAGGCTCTCCTCTTCTTAGCGGCGGGAGTATTCATACACGTAGTTGGTACGCGGAGTATCGATGAAATATCTGGTGTTGGAAGAGTTATGCCCGTTACAACGCTCTCATTTGTAATAGCTGCTCTAAGCCTCGCTGGTATACCTCCATTCAACGGTTTTGTTAGCAAGGCGTTACTCTACATAGGATTCATTGATGCTGGCCTAGCTCCCCTAACAATCATAGTTGTCTTATCAAGTGCTCTAGCATTCATGGCCTATGCTAAGATAATATATGGTGTATGGCTTAAAGCCCCAGTAAAAGACGTAAACGGGTTAAGAGATCCATCCTGGCTCATGAAGATTCCATTAATAGTATTGTCTATTACATGTATTCTCTTAGGCATCTTATCACCCTATATACTAGACCATGTGGTCAACCCGGCTGTAACTGATCTAGCATATAATGCTAGAAACTACATCGTTGCAGCATTAAACGAGCTACAACAAGTACTCCTTGGAGGGTGAAGTCTATGCAAATCTATGTTATCATGCTTCAAACAACCCTCGCAATGATAATAGTAGCACTACTACTATATTCAACCTACCTCTATGTTAGAAAGCATAGAAAGGTCGTATCAGCTCCAGAAAAATTCAAGCCATATGCATGCGGCGAGGATACTTCAGTAGAAACAGTAAGCGTTTCTTCGAGAAACCTATACTGGGCTGTAATTTCCAGTGTTTTCAAGAAACTCTATCGTGGTCTAAGAGAGAAACTTCATACTGGTATACTTAATGACTGGTTTATATCCATGGTGTTGTATCTCACAATACTCTTTATAGTATTAGTCTTAATAGCCTTGCTAAGGGTGATCTAATATGCAGGAACTAGTAGAAATAGCGGAAACAGTATTCGCTACACTAGTATTCCCAGGGCTAGTATTCGTCTTCATAGTGGCTTGGCTTACCCAGTGGTTCTATAGGAAGATTTACGCTAGAATGCAGAACCGTGTAGGCCCAAGATATGTTGGACCCTTCGGCCTCCTACAACCCATAGCTGATTTCTTCAAACTATTATTCAAGGAGGACATTGTAACAGTTGTAGCAAAGGAGAAGGAACCAATACTTCTCCTCTCTCTTGGTGTTGGCGCAGTAATAGCGTTAACAACAATGCTCCCCCTTTCTCCATACCCACTATACGGTGACAACGATATAATACTAGCAATATACCTGTCCTTCTGGCCTCCAGCAGTAATAGCTCTCCTAGGATTCATGACTCCTAACCCCTTCTCAGCCGTAGGGACATCGAGATTCATGACATTTATGGTTGCTTGTGAACCAATGTGGTTAACAACACTATTAGTACCAACAATAATAGCGACACGTAGTGGAGCTACACCAGT
>JALWGO010000053.1 GCA_027038805.1 Thermoprotei archaeon | reverse complement strand
CCAATACCTTATCTCCCCTATATGCTCCTCTATTTCTCGTCTACGACTGCTTGGTATGTAGGCTGATAACCCTAGTCTACGCTTAAATAAGTCTCTAGTCTTCCTCATGAATTCCGCGTAGGCATCCCTACCCGTAGTGTGGTGGCATTCATCTACTACAACAGCATCAAATCCAGCCTCAATGATTGAGTCTACATCGCTTAAAGCGGTCTCAGGGGTGGCAACAGCTATTTCGGCTTCAAACCATATCTTCCTCCTCTTCTCCTTAGGCAGTACTCCGTGAATAGCTTTGGCTTTAGCACCCATAACATTCTCGAAATAAGATGCAGTCTGCTCTACTAGTATACGCGTAGGCTCTAATACTAGAACACGTTTAACAACACCCCTCTCCAACAACTCTTTAGCCCATAACACTGCGATAAGAGTCTTACCAGTACCTGTTGGAAGACTTAACACCGCTCCTTCACGGCTAAGAGCCCAGCGAGCGGCTTCAACCTGGTAGTCACGGGGCTTAAGCTTCAACCTATAACGTCTACTCAAGACTCCTAGAAGCACCAGTAGGGATACGCTCCTTAACCCTAAAAACAATAACGCTAAGATTCCCCCAATATGCATCGATTATTTAAGGTTTTGTTTGCAATCAGTATATGCTACATATTCTTCGAATAGAAAGGTCTTCTTGGACATGGGTTGAGGCGTTCTCGTTATATTATGTCTCATAAACGATATTTTCCTTAGAGGGAGGCTTACCGTAATGATTAGTCCGCGTGAATATTATCGTAGGGGGATTGTTGTAGAGGAGATAGTTGACTTCTCTAAGGGTAGATGGGTTAGTGTTGAGGGATATCGTGGTGGGAGGGTTTTTGCTCGTTATTGGAGGAATGGTTTACCGTTGACTATAGTTTCGGCTAGTGATTTAGAGCGCTTATTAGCTGTTTACCCCTGGACTAGGACTATTTATGCGACATTAAACCGCTACTATGAGATTAATACCCGGGAGAGTGTCGAGTCGCTAGATAATATTGCTTATACAACGCCTTTCTGGGACGTAGATTCTAGTCTAGAGTATTGGGAGAAGACTATTGAGGCTGCTAAGCTAATAGTGGATTTCCTCGAAAAACACGGTGTTGTTGAGAGTGTCTATCTTTTATGGAGTGGTCTTGGAGCCCATGTAAGGATTCACGAGGAAGCCTTCTCTCCAGAACTCTTGGAGAAGTATCATCCATTAGATGTAGCGTATGCTGTAGTAGAATACGTGTTAAGAGAGCTTAAGAACAAGTTGCAGGCATTGTCTAAGGAGACTAATGGTGTGTTAAAGATTGAAAACCTTGTTGACGCTAAACGAGTATTCACGGTTCCCTTAAGTCTTCATAGGAGGATAGACAAGGTTGCAGTAGCCTTCAAGCCCAGTGAAATAGAGGAATTCACACCCGAATGGGCTAATCCTGATAAACCGAGACATAATAGGGATTGGAGGAAACACGTTGTTGGAGAAGCAGATGAACTAGCATTAAAGGCTATCAACGCGTTGGGTTTACCGAGGCTAGCTGAGTTCCATGCAAGGCAGACTAGGATAACCTACAAGCCCGGTAAGAAGGAAGAGTCTCGGGGAGCTATAGGTAGGTTCCAGGTAATGGG
>JALWGO010000052.1 GCA_027038805.1 Thermoprotei archaeon | reverse complement strand
TTTAAGATGTATTTTAAGGCTTTTCTCAATTTTTGTTTTTTAAAATAGATGCAGAGACTTGTTTTATCAAATACGACTTCGGTATCCGTATTTTTTGTTTCTAATAGAAGATTACCTATTTTTGAGAGTTCTGCTGTATTGGGGATACACAATGTAATGTCTAATACTGTTTCCGTGTATGGGATTATCTTAAGTTTGATGTTTAATGGAGAATTACCATTACATTTATATGATAAGGTTATTAGAGTTTTCCCCTCATGTTTCGCTAGCTCTAGACACCAAAACATATCCTTAGGATCACTGAAAGGTTCGATAATCTCAGAGATTACATAATGTATGTCGATATGCATAGGGTCACCGCGTGGGGTTCTTCTTCATCGCTCGGGACTTAAGACCTCGTTCATCCCCTCTAAAAATATATTACTCTTGGCCTCAGTATTAAGTATTGAGTAAATATGATGATGGCACTCGGAACCGATAGATGAGGTGTTTCCCGCATAGCTGACGCCTGGAAGAATTAATTGAGGTTCATATGATGGAATTAAGTGACTTAGAAGTCGTTGGCGAAGAAAGAGGGAAAGCCAGGATAATGAAGTACAGAATATCTGTTGTAGAAATACTTAGGTTCCTTAAACAGTACTATTCTTACAAAGAACTTTCACAAATCGTAGGAATTGACGAGACTACTCTATGCAGGTATATACGTGGAGGCAGTATACCGAGTTTTGAAAAAGCTCGCAATATATGGTCTAGGCTAAACGAGAAGCTAGACTTGTCATCAATTATATTTAAGAGAATAAGCATCTCTCCAGACGGTCTTTTAGAGTACTTGAACGTCTTAACTGACCCCGTAATCCTCAAGGTTATTTCAAGTAAGCTCTACCTAGAATTATCCGGATACAGGATTACTAAAATAGTGTCAAAGGATAACATAATATTATCGTTGGCAACAGTTCTCTCAATGTATTTGAATACTGGGTTATTTATAATATCCGATAGAGCTCCCTTGACTAAGGAGTATATTGTTGAGCATGTAATAGAACCTCCCAATAGAATAAGAACAATATACATACCACGCGTTCAAGCGCGCAGAAGAGAAGAGGTAATCATCGTGTGGGACATTATTAAAAGCCTAGATGAAATCTCGGCTGTTATACGTGGGTTGGAGAAAAATAGAATGTATATTCACCTAGTTTTCTCGCTAATAATATTAGGTGATAAAGTACCAAGTGAAAGCAAGTTTCAGATAAAATACTTATTAAAAATATGATGATACATACGAGTTTTGTGATGAACGGACCACGGACTGAGATTTGTTAACGATGATGTATCTCTCATCTCTGAAACAGATAATACTATTCGAAAAATTAATTAAATCAAATATAATAGTGGGAAAGCGGGGGAAAAGGTGAGGATAACCGAAATAGTTCGTGTTGACAGTAAAGGTCGAATAACAATACCCATGGTTATAAGGGAGTCCCTAAATATAGTTGAAGGTATGCATGTAGTGTTAATAGCAGATACGTCTAAACGTGAAATAATAATATCGCCAGTGGTGTTTCCAGGTACAAAACTATACGAAGTATATATTGAAATAAATGATGTACCAGGGGCTCTTGCAGAAGTAACAGATTCAATGGCTAAATTTGGTGTTGACTTGATTGCAACGCACTGCACAACTGTAAGAAGAGGAGAAACAGCTGAGTGTCTCCTAATAGCCGATATGTCAAAGTCTAAGATAGAACCGGATGTACTTCGACTTGAACTTTCAAAGCTACCTGATGTTAAATTAGTAAATATAAGACAAATGCAACGGTCAATATAAAGTCATATTTCATCCTACTCTTTTTTCAACACAGATGGTGATTAGTCCTTGCCCATTACAACTGTATTTAGAAATGTCTATCGTATTGGTGGTAGAGATCTTTCTTTCATCTACGACTCTAATGTATATTTATTACGTTTAAATTCGAACGATTATATCTTAATAGATGTTGGTACTGGCCAAGGTCTAGTGAACTTAATAAGTAATATGTTTGAACTTGGCATCCCAATATATAGCATAAGATACGTTATTCTAACACATGCACACTATCATGCATCAGGGTCGACATGGTGGTTCTCAAAGACACAAGCTCTTACTGTAGCACATGAACCAGACGCTTCTTTTATTAGAATAGGTGACCCGAGATATACTGGTGCAGAGGATCTTAAAACTAAGTTCATACCAGCTCCTATATCTATTAATATAAGGGAAAATGTAGACGAATACGAGATAAAGATTGGTGAAAACAGCATAGTCATATTCCATACACCTGGACATACGAGGGGGTCAATAAGTGTTCTAGTGACTTATAAACAAGATAATACGAGTATATTATTTGTGGGTGACTCTTTAACTGCAATATTATCGAAAAGATGGTTAAGCAATGAAGTAGAATTCAAGGAAACTGTAGCAAAAATACAACAACTGATACAAGAAGAAAACATAGATATACTTTGTACATCAATTGAATGCTTTAAAGGTAATAGAGTAAGAGAGTATTTAAAGCAAGTGTCCACAGAAAATCCCGTATGGGTATAGGCTAATGTTAGTAAAAATAGGATGTTGTGGTTTTCCAGTAGCAAGAAGCAGATATTATAAGGTGTTCAATGTTGTAGAAATACAGCAGACCTTCTACAAACCACCGTCAATGGATACAATTCGGAAATGGCGTGAAGAGGCACCAGCTGATTTCGAGTTCACGTTCAAGGCCTGGCAATTAATAACGCATTCACCGCGTAGTCCTACATGGAGAAAGGCCAAGATAACATTACCTAAGGAAAAGATAGATAAATATGGTCTCTTGAAGCCAACAGACGAGAATATAAAGGTATGGAAGGAAATGCTTGAAATAGCTCAAATATTGAAATCGAGAGTTATAGTTCTACAGACACCGCCTTCTCTCAAATACGATGATGAGAATATTAAAAGTATATCAGAATTCTTCAAAAGAATAACGAGTATCAGTAGGGAAAGGAACATATATGTTGCGTGGGAGCCAAGGGGATCTTGGCCTCAATACAGGGAGGTTCTCTCAGAAATACTAAGTAAGTATAAAATAATCCATGTGGTTGACCCATTTAAATATGATCCGATTGCAACTACAGATACTTGTTATTTGAGATTACATGGTAAGGGTAAACGTGAAGTAAACTACAAGTATAAATACATGCTTGACGACTATAAGGAACTATCATTAAAGCTTGCTAAGTATAGTGAGCACTTCTCTGAGTGTTATGTTATGTTCAATAATGTATACATGTTTGAAAACGCACGTGAATTCAAGGAATATCTAATTAAAGAGAATAAAATGTTCAATGTATTATAAGGTATTATTGAATTAAAACGGCCCCCTCGACACGGCCTACCTCACGGGGCTCTCACTAGTCAGCTAATTGTAGCCCCGCCCGATTGCCGTGTCTCATAGAGAGCCAGTAAACATATTTACTTAAGCCTGGTATTTAACATATAATTTGGTGTTAGCATATGGTAATGTACTGGTATCGATGCTCAATATGTGGAAAATACACAGTAACTTTAGGTTGCTCTCTATCACCACTTGACCAAGTATGTCCTACCTGTTGTGTTCTCTATTGCAGTAAACGTGGACTAGCTTGTAAATCTCCCGTATGGTTCCCAGAATTAGAGAGATCTTCAAGGCCCATTAGGGGAAAGGCTACTGAAAAGGAGCGTGTTGAAAAGGTTCTATTAGACTTGCTTAAGAAGCTAGAATAGTTGTCGTTAAAGTCAGTAAACACAATGTAATTGTTTACCTCTATATTCGCGGTGCAATCCAGTAAACCAGAGTTGCTCCTCCCGGCAAGTCAAATGTTAGTTTTAAGGGCATATTCTCTCCCATTTCTAAGGTTACGGCTTCAGCAGCAGTCGTTGCTTTTAAAGCGGCTTCTAGGAGTTCAAGGCTATACTTTGCTCGTACTTTTTCAGCAGTATTTCTAAACGACAGTAGAGCTTTATCTCTCTCCATGATATTATAGTATTCTCTCTGAGGTGATATTGACTGAAATATTATACGATCCTCGCCTTCTGCTATTATTTCAACTTCTTCGCCAACGAGCTTTACATCTCTTAACGCATTCTTAAAAGTATCGGTGAGCATTCGTGCTATAACAGGTAAATCCAATGAGGGCTCCGGGAGCTCCTCTACTATGCCTTCACGTAGCTCAACGTAGAATGTTCTTTCAACACCAGTTTTCCTGTCCTGAAATGTAAATCTAAGTCTTCTATGCTCTTTTTCTAGAACTAACTCTATGACATCATTTCTCGTACCACGCTTACTGACCTTAGCGAATTCATCGGCACTCACAATAAATGTTACTTTCTCTTCCTCGCATAGGTATTCTTCAAACGCCGTGCTTGGTATCTCTAAGATAATCATGGTTGTCTTATCACTACTTAGAGTCTTAACAAATAAGCCTTCGGGAGTAGCTGTAAATGGTATTTCATCTGTTATCTTGGCTATTGTTTGTGCTACATACTTGAATTTTGTTGCTGCTGGATATATTGCTCTAAAGACCATATTTTCTACCACTAAACAACTATGTGCTTAGAAAATATATAGTTTAGTTTCACATAGTACAAGGGGTAAATATATATGTCTAAGACCATAACATTGCTAATAGACCTCGGAAAGTATAGACATGTAACATTACCAGCCGAAGATGCTTCGAAATTATTAAATAAGATAGCAGAGAAAATGGGTAAACAGACCTTTGATGTTGAAGAAGCACAGAGATATATAGCAAATTTTGATGTATTCTACGAGGTAATGAAGAAGAAATTTAAAGATAGCTTAGCTCCACCTAAATCCATAAACGATATGATACGTGGAAACATAATAGTCGATAGAGTCATATTAATAAAGGAGGATAATGAGAAAAAAGTGACAATAGTATTTGACAGAAGAGTTCCAATCGATAAAATTGAAGAATCTCTTAAAGAATTAGGATATAACGTTAATATTAGAAGGGAAACAATGTACTAGGCACCTAAT
>JALWGO010000051.1 GCA_027038805.1 Thermoprotei archaeon | reverse complement strand
GTTAGATACGGCGTAAGAGGCTTAGAACCCTATCTCGGTCTAACAAACGAGCTCATAATATCAATAATATTCGCTTTAGCCCTAGCCCTCTCAGCAAGAATAGTCTTCAAGAAAACAATGAAGTATATAAGAAAGCATGGAGTAAAAGCCGTTGGAAGAATGTAGTAAACCCATATAGGAGGAGAAATGATGAAAGGGTAGGTTTAGAGCCCCTATTTGAAGAGGGGCTATGACCATCCACCCCGATGCTGATTAAACTTATACCCCTGTATCTTCTAGGTTTTATGTGGGACGCCTACTGCCGAGTAGTTCCTCGGCTGGATGAGGCGTCTGGTCACGACCCCCCTGGCATACACTTTCTAGAAACTCTTATCTGGGGAGGAAAACTTATTGTGTGACCGTTCTTGTCTACTATAGGGTATATGAAGGCTATGGGCAAGGTAGGTGGTAGCTCGTTTATTGTAGAGGCTTTAGACTTGTATAAGAGCTATGGGAGTATTAGAGCTCTAAACGGGTTGACTTTGAGGATAAGACCTGGAGAAATATATGGTTTGCTCGGCCCTAATGGTGCTGGGAAAACTACTACTTTAAAGATACTGGCGGGACTCTTGAAACCTGATAAAGGAGTTGCAAGGATATGCGGCTATGATGTTATTAGTGAGCGGGAGAAGGCTCTTGAGTGTATCGGGTATATTCCGGAGAACCCTTTAGTGTTTCAAAATCTTACTATTGAGGAATTTCTCGAGTTTATAGGCGCGTTGAGGGGTATTCCTAGAGGCGAACTAGTCGAATCTATGAACTACTACTTAGAATATTTTGGCCTACATAGTAAGAGGGGGGAACTTATTGCATCGCTTTCAAGGGGTATGTTGCAGAAGGTTTTAGCAATAGCGTCCTTCATAGTAAAGCCCAAAGTACTATTATTAGATGAGCCTATGGCTGGTATGGATCCAGAGTCTCAGCGATTGTTTAAGGATGAAGTTAGAAGACTGACAAAGAAGGGTGCTACAGCTATTGTTTCAAGCCACTTACTCGACATGGTTGAACGGTTCTGTACAAGAGTTGGAATTATAAGTAATGGTGTATTGATTGCTGAGGGTAATTTAGATGAATTGAAGAAAAAGGCTTTTGGTGGTGGCGAAGCGTCTCTTGAGGAAGTATTTCTTAAACTAGTTGGAGAGGGAGTCGGGGGGAGTGTCTAAGGCTACTGTTATAGCATTATATCTTGTCAAGAATTATGTGTGGAACCCCTTTGTGAAAAAGTATAGGTACTTATTTATAGGATTGATCATGCTCCTACTAGTATTTACGATAATAGTGTCTTTTAAGCCACGTGAGATAGTAGAGGAGAGTATTGTAGGAAGTGTGAAGAATATTCTAGGAGAGCTAGGGCTAGATCTTAGTGATATATCAGCTATACTAAGCCTAGTAGCCTTTCTAACTGTATATTATACAGTTGTTAAAGGTGGAATGTTTGTTGTGGTAGCAGAGGAAGCAGAGTACGAGATATTATTGAGTCAACCCATTAGTCTTAGAAGCTATTTTGCAGGTAAATCTCTATCGATTGTCATGCAGTATACATTGTATTCTATCCTATACATTACCGTTATACCAATTGTAGCAATATTTACGGGTGACTTGATTAAAG
>JALWGO010000050.1 GCA_027038805.1 Thermoprotei archaeon | reverse complement strand
CCATAACAGTTATATTCTTGGTAATATAGTGGTTCCCATATCTAACCAATATGGTCTCGTTTCTTATGGTAGGATTAAGCCATTTCCCATTATAATAGTATTTTCCATTCCTCCACACATAATAGTAGAAGTCAACCACATCGACCTCAGCATTGGTAAAGCCCCATGATACATAATGGTTTCTACCAATAATTACAAATGGTATACCTGGAATAAAGGCGCCAAAAACATTATACGAGTCATCTTTCAGTGCTATCTGAGCTAGATACCATATTGGGGGAACTGTTAGGCTTAAATGGGGGTCATTTGCAAGTATTGGGCTTCCAGTAGTAGATAAGTTGCCGCTTATAACCCAGTTATTTGAGAATAAATTAAAGCCTATTAGCTCTTCAAGTATCCTCCTAGTACTCCTAATAAGACTATCATTTACAGTTACATCAAGTACTTCTAGAGTCCCTGCACTACTATTACCTAATACAAGCTTGCCTGCCGAAAAGGCCTGGTTACCGCTAAGATTCAGGTTGGATATTATTGGTGTGTTTAGGCTTCGATTAAGAAAATCTAATTCTAATAGAGAATCCAGGCCATTCGCCTTTAGGAACCTATCTAAGTATAAGTCATCTTCACTAAAGGATAACATATATGATATAAGCATGCCTATAGCTATACTATCCCATGGACGCCACTTCTCCGGTTTAATGCTAAGTAAGTAGTATTCAGGTGGGAGGAGATTATTGTCGATAACGTATCTTATTCTACTGTTAACGCCGGAGGTAAAGGAATCTAGTAAATCTGCTACCTCGCGGCACTCACTACATTCTCTCAAATAATTGTATATGGATTTCGCATGTTCTACTATCCCGAGCTTATGCATCATGATATCGCTGCTTAGAACAGATTCACCAACTATAACGCTTAGATTACCTTCAGCTAGCCTTCGTAGGAGATCCATTTGCCATAATCTATCAGTAGCCATAGCGTATCCTAGTGCAAAGAATAAATCGCGCTTATTGTTAGCGTATATGTGGGGAACACCCCAGTCGTCCCAAATCACGTCCACTTCGCTTAAAATACCCTTAACGCTAATAGCGTTTGTTAGATGGGTGCTCGCTAAAATACTCTTAGGCAAGCCGTGGTATAGATCGGAGACCACATTTACCTGGGGTAAAGCTATAGATAGTACTGTGAGCGGCGTAAGAGTTAGGAGCACTAAGATTAATATAACTATGAGCTTTTTCTTGCCTAGACCTAGTTCTACGAATACTATAACACACCACCTATTCGGCTGGGAAGAATTTAGCTGAAAAGGTATTAAAATATGGGTTTAACTCTTCATGAATCCTACAGTCAATAAGGCCAATATTATGTCTGCAGCCAACAATATACCAGTATATATGTGTTGTGCTATAAGGCCTGTTACACTAGTACTAGCTCCAATCATAGCGATCAGCAAGATAATATATATGATGGAGCTTGGAAGAGCCCCTAACCGTTGCTTAGCAAGCAAGCCTACTAAAACTGCTAATAGTAATGTTTCTGCTAGTATAATCGCTGAGAGTCCAGCAATGGCTCCAAAGTAGACTATATATGCAGAGATAACCGCCAAAAACCCTATTGCAAGGATTTTATTAACTACGCTCACTGTTACCAGTCCCAGTGCTTTATGCTTAAAGTAATACTAGTTTTATAAGCGTAAGGATTCTTAAAGAACTAGTATATGATTAATAAGGAATACCGAATGTTTAAATACTGTTTGATTAAATGGGTGTTGTAGAGGCTAAGAGTAATGGTTGCAAAAGATAAGGCTATTGGAGGCTTACTCCTAATAGTATCAGTTATCGTGATAATAGTGTACGGGTACATACTATTCTTTACAAAATACGATATATTACTCCTAAAGATAACTGGACTCGTAGCAGTAATAGCGGTATTTGGTGTATTAGCCTGGATAGGCTATACCCTAGCCACGACACCACCACCTAAACCCCTAGAAGAATTAGAAAAAGAATTAGAAGAAGAGCTCAAAAAGATAAAGAAGGAATTAGTAGAAGAGGAGAAAACCACTGAAGAATCCGAGCAAAAGGGTCAAACATGAGAGCGAAAATTACAACAAGTGATGCACTACTAGTCTTACTACTCTCACGGGTAAATGATCTTAAAGACATAGCATTAGTAACTGAGCTCCCAGTAGAAGAGGTTAAAGACATCTTAGAGGACTTAGTGAGTAGGGGCCTCGTTTTCTCAAGGAAAACAGGTATACTTGTAAAGAGGATAATCTATGATTTAACGAGTAAGGGCTACGATGAGGCTCTCAGAATATATGCTAGAATAAAACAGGATATGGCATTATTAGGGGAACTTTTAGATAATGGTAGAATAGAAGATGCACGTTCCATAATATCCGTTTATAGTAACGTATTATGGCTTCTTAAAACACTAAGACTAGTAGACGAGAGAATATTAAAAGAACTATTGTAGTTGATAATTAATTACTATTACTTGAAATTAAGTCAGCAATGGAGGGTCAGTAAGGAGAATAATCCACATGGAGATCTTCAGGAGACCGTCGTGTCATCACTCCGAGGAATACTTAAGGATATCCTTATTATAAATTGTTTGTTGCCTTAGATTTTTTAGTCGTAACTAAAATTTATTTCATGAGTGATTAGAGATGGTTAAGCTACTTAACCGTAAGTTAAAAGAGACTGTAGCTTTAATGGAGGAACTTGAATTATTGCTTAACAGTGATGACGATATCTCTATTTTTGATCCCTCAGTGGCTCTTAGGGTTTATACTAGTGGTGGTGAGGACATAGCTACAACGGATATATGGTTATCAATAGAGCTTGAGCCCATGTATGGTGATAATGGAATCCCAGTAGAGATTATTGATAGGATAAAGGAGATTGCAGGTAAATACGGTCTAGAACCGTTGGCAATAAATGTATCTGAATATGGTTTAGTTGAGATAGTGCTTGCATATGAGACTAGTGGGAGAGCGTTGAGAGGAGAAGGCGAGGTAGAGGAATGGGAGAAAAAGGAGTAGTCATTATAAGTCGGCAATGTTTTTCTTCTTACTATTTACTATTTTCCTGGGCATGGATAGCTTAAGACTTTGTGGTGGATAATATGTTTGTTGGAGTATTGAGTGATAGTCATGATAATGTTAGGGGAGTAGAGAAAGCTATAGAATTCTTTAATGATCGTGGCGTAGACTTTGTTTTTCATCTAGGAGATATAGTTTCGCCTTTTACTCTTAGATTATTTAGCAAATTGGAGTCAGATTTTGGGGTAGTTTTCGGCAATAATGATGGAGATAAACTGTTATTATCATCTATTGCAAGAGAATATGGTTTCATTATTTCGGAGCCTCCGCTTCTCCTTGAGCTAGCTGGTAGGAAGATACTAGCGCTCCACGGTTGGCGTGATCCAAAATATACAATTGATCTTGTAGACTCGTTAGCTAAGTCTGGGACCTACGATATCATATTATATGGGCATACACATAGAGTTGATGTGAGAAGGATAGGAAAGACGCTAGTAGTTAATCCAGGTGAAGTCCATGGATATATATCTGGTAAATCCACTATAGCTATTATAGATTTAGATAAGCTAGAAGTAGAGGTAGTAGAGATATGAATGATATGAATCTTGTTGAAGAATTTATTAAGAAAACTAGTGTAGAGGAATTTGCAGGATATATAGATCACACAATTATTAAACCAGAGGCTACTACCTCCAATGTACTGAAAGGCGTGGAAGAATACAAGAAATACGGGTTCGCATGCCTAGTATTATCACCGTATCACTCTCTCCAAGTACTATCCAAGAATACCGATATCAAAGTATGCACTGTAATAGGGTTCCCTATGGGATACCATCCTACAGAAGTTAAGCTTCAAGAAGCAAAGATGGTCCTGGAACGTGGTGCTAAGGAAATAGATATGGTAATGAATATTCAAGCGTTTAAGTCTGGTGACTATGACTATGTTTTAAACGATATTAAGGCGATGGTTGAACTAGCACATTCTTATAACGCGTTAGTAAAGGTGATTATAGAGACTGGCTTACTAAGTGATGACGAGAAGGTTAGGGCAGCAGGACTAGTTGTTAGAGCTGGAGCAGACTATGTTAAGACTTGTACTGGTTTTCTCGGGGGAAAAGCGACTATACATGACGTAGTTTTATTGAAGAAAACTGTTGGTGAAAAAGCGGGTGTTAAGGCTGCTGGAGGTATTAGGCACGCTTACGATGCGGTAGCGCTAATATTAGCTGGTGCTTCACGTATAGGTACGAGTAGTGGTGTTAAAATAATAGAAGAGTACAAAAACCTCAAAGAAAAACTATGACTTAATAATATTATTTAGTATCCTAGAACTTTTCTAGTTTTTTCAATGTATTGTTCGAACCTATTATTTTTCTTAAGCCACTCACCATACTTGTATAAAGCCCATGCAGCTTTTGCAGCTCTCTCAACTGATAAGTACATAGGTATACCCATCTTTTCCGCTCTACTAGCCTGTTTCCATGTATACGTTCCACCCGTTGCTGCTCCCACTACTGGTATTGGTGCTTCAAGTTCACGGTTTACTTTTTTTACGCGTTCTACGAATTTTTCTACGAGTTGCTCGGTTATAGCTGGTACCATGAAATAGGGTATCCATATGATAACATCTACTTCTCCACTACGCATTAGTATTTCAACTGATTCGACAAGATGTTCGTCTCTTGCTGAACCAGTAACGTCAACGGGGTTATGAGGGCTGGCGATGGGTAAGAGTATCTTCCTTAGTTTTTCTTCAGTGTGTTCTGATAGTTTTGGTACTTGGAGTCCTAGATCCATGCAAGCGTCAGCTGCCATAACTCCGCTTCCACCGCCTACTGTGAGTATTGCTACACGATTACCCTTCGCTGGTACTTGTAGTGCTAGAGCAGTAGCCATGTCAAATAATTCTTCCATACCATAGGCTCTTATGGCACCCGTTTGTTTAAACACAGCGGTATATACTTGATCTGTTCCAGCTAGGCTTCCAGTATGGCTTGCTATTGCTCGTGATCCAGCCTCGGTTCTACCGGATTTTAAGACTATTAC
>JALWGO010000049.1 GCA_027038805.1 Thermoprotei archaeon | reverse complement strand
CCTTTAACGTAATCTATTATCTCGGCTACTATTGGTGGTACTAGCTCCCTCCATCTTTCATCACCTTTTATTATCAGTTCTCTAATATAGCTTCCACGATATATTTCACGATTAAAGGGTGGGGGCACTATAACCTTTAGCCCAGCGTCACGAAAGACTTGAGCTGTAACCGGATTACGGGTTATAATTGCTTCCACGGGAGGTACTAGCTCTATAACGTAGAGAGCGTTTCCCACGTATATAGTCATTGTAGGTATAGTAGCCGTAATAATCCTGGACAAGTCTACGCCCTCGCTCCTCAAAGCCTCACGGATCATCCAGATACGCTCTCCCGCCGTGAAAGGATTTTGTAGCGTATGGCTCTCATCAGCCATACCTACTAGGACTACTACTTCATCGAAGATAGTGAGAGCCCATTTAACTACCATGAGGTGGCCATAGTGGAATGGCTGGAACCTACCGAATACTAGTACCCTTCGCTTAAGTACTTTGTCGCTCAAGACTCTTCCCATACAGTATTCCTACGGGGAATTGTTATTTCCTACTCTTACACATATCTTTATCGGTGACGAACAATAGCCCAGGGTAATGAAAAAGTATTTGCGAAAACCCTTGAGCATCTTAGAGAGCATGGAGTCTTCCTCCAGAAGATAGGAGAAATGGAGACAACGTGCCCAGCATGTGGTTCTAAGGGACTGGTCATCGAGGACTACCTATACGATATGCCCGAGGTAGGAAAGGTTATTCTTAGTACTGGGAAGTGCCGGGTATGCGGTTACCGCTATACTGATGTACGCATAGCTGAGGCTAAAGAGCCTAGGAGAATAATATTTAGAGTTGAAGAGCCAGAAGACCTTAACTCCCTAGTAATAAGAGCTTCAACAG
The DNA here is from genome assembly GCA_027038805.1 of Thermoprotei archaeon. Lineage (GTDB taxonomy): Archaea > Thermoproteota > Thermoprotei_A > Sulfolobales > WANQ01 > JALWGO01. The sequence goes on along the minus strand of JALWGO010000049.1, from coordinate 768 downwards.
CTACAATAAGGATACCAGAAATAGGAGCAGAAATGAAGCCTGGACCAGCTGCTCAAGGATTTATTACAACTGTTGAGGGAGTACTCCACATGTTTAAGGATGTCTTAGAATTCCTATGCCAGGAGAAAAAGGATAAAGTCTGTATAGCGAAGCTCGAGTGGTTTAAGAGAGCCATAGATGGTGGAGAAAAATTCACATTGATTATAGAGGATCCAGAGGGTGTGAGCATGGTTAAGGGTAAGAAGCGGGAACCAGTTATCGAGTCTCTCTGAGGAGTATTTAAAAAATCCTAATAGGTCTCCCGGGCTTCAGAGTTAATGTTACTCTACTTTTACTTTGACTCCTTCTTCTTTCTTCTCCTTCTTTACTTCCTTCTTCTGTATTCTTACCTCGAGTATACCGTTCTTGTATGTTGCCTTAGCTGTTTCGGGTTTTACTTCTACTGGTAGTTCTACTTCCTTGTAGTACTTTCTATTCGTATCGCTTGCCTTTATTATTAGCTTGTTCTCGGTTGCTCTTACATCTATCTTATCCTTCTCAACACCTGGAATCTCTGCTATTACCACCACGTGATCGTCTTCCTCAAACACGTCTACTGGTGGTTCATGCTCTTCGCTTATTATTGGTCTGCCACGTGTTTTTCTTATATTGCCGAATTCTTCTATTATTGGCCTACCATCGGGTCCTATGGTTATCCTGAACCCGTAGACTATTGGCTGGCCAGGCTTCTCTGGTATCATGGATGTTCTTGTCAGCATGTCTTCGAAT
>JALWGO010000048.1 GCA_027038805.1 Thermoprotei archaeon | reverse complement strand
TAGTACTTTTACCAGCTGCAATAGCTGTAACATGGTCCAGGAGTGCTCGGCAAGCATTGCTTACGAGCATTACTGTGAGCTTAATAGCTGGTTTAACCGGACTATACCTTGCAGTACAGTTAAACCAAGCTCCCGCTGGGACAACAGGACTAATACTATTAGCTGTATACCTCGCCGTACTACTTTATAGGAAGAAATAGGATAGAATGACAAGGGTTTAGGGGTGTAGGTTCTTGTCTCGTAAGAGGAGGTTTGGTATATCAATACCCGAAGACCTTGCTAGAGACCTTGATAGACTCGCAGCTATTACTGGTACTGATAGGTCTAGTCTCGTTGTAGGTGCTCTCCGAGAATATATTCACGATCACTTACACTACTTGGAGCCCCACTACTGTATGGGCATAATGATTATAAGTGGTAGAATAGACCATGGAAGACTCTTCAAAGTAATAGAGAAATACCGAGACATAATCCACAGCTACACACACAATCACTTAGGAGACACTTGTCTAGAAACCATAATCGTTGCGGGACCATCAGAGAAGATAGCGTGTATGCATAAGGAGCTAGCAAACGATAAATGTAGGGTTAGATACATTCCGTTGAGATCAGAGTTAAAGAAGACTAGTCTCTCCTAGCATCATCTTGCCTCTTTCTCCTATAGTATGGGCAATAGTCTTTAACTGGACAGTTATCGCAATCCGGGTTCCTCGCCTTACAATACCTTCTCCCCAATAATATGAGGAGCAAGTGTACCCTATGGTACTCCTCCGGATCATAGAGTTCCATGAGCTTTCTCCTAACCTCCTCATAGCTACGCTTACCTGCAAAACCTAGCCGAACAGCCACTCTCATTATATGAGTGTCTACTCCTATAGTTGGCTTACCATACATTGATAATACTACGTCAACGGTTTTCCAGCCAATACCCGGTATGCTTGTTAGCTTCCTCCTAGCTTCTTCTAAGGGTAGTTCTAGTATCTTTGAAGCATTACCACCATACTCTCTTAGAACGAGCTTGGCTAATTCTTTAATGGCTCTAGCCTTCTGATAATGTAATCCAGCTGGCCGGATAAGCTCGGCTAGCTCCTCTAGGCTCATCTCAGCTATTGTCTTTGGCTCAACGTCTACTCTCTCAACTAGTCTATGCCATGCCCTAAAACTATTCTTCTCATTAGTATTCTGCGTAATAATAGTTGCTACCATAGCCTTGAATAAATCACGAGTCTCTAAGAAGACCTGGTAGGCTAAGAACTCCTCTGGCCTTACCTCCCCACCAAGCCTTTCCTCTAGCCTCTCTAGTATTCTTTTAGCTCTCTCCTTCTCACTTATCTTCTCTAATGCAACCCACCTCCAATACTGTTTCCCTTAAAGCCCGTGCAACTGAGTTGAGAATTAAGCCGGGATATATTCTAGCTAAGAGCCGCCTCCACCAACTAGCTGGTATAGGAGCACCACTAGCTCTAGGATGCCCGCCTCCACCAAGTTTTACCGCAATCCTCCTAACATCGACTTCTCGTGAACGCAGACTTATACCTCTCCCAACAACGGGTATAGCAGCTATATCACCACTATACCTTGACATTAAGTACTGGGCCAAGAAGTTTCTATGAGGTGGACCCCGCCAATACTTTACCGCTACGATAATCCTAC
>JALWGO010000047.1 GCA_027038805.1 Thermoprotei archaeon | reverse complement strand
AATGTAGAAATCATTATTACTGAGGCGTTCTCGCGGATTATTCTAAGTGCTCTCGTATAACCTGTATCCCCGCGTGTTTTAAGCACGTAGATCCTAGCTATGAATGCTATCGCTAAAACCGCTAGAGCTAGTATGAAGACAGTTTTAGTCCACGAGGGTATGTATGAGCTAACCTTGTAGCTGAGTACAAGTGATGGTATTGTTATAAGATCACCAAATAATGTGGCTATTGGGGCAACTAAATTATCGGGGTCAAGCCCCCTTTCAAATGATCTCACAGCTAGAAGAGTTGTTGCAGGCACCATTAATATGGCTGAGGTAAACGCTGAGAGTAAGGCGAGAAATAAAGTATCAAGAATAGAGAGGTTCGTGCTCGTTAATACGCTGAAGAATGCTACTAGAAACCCGATCCACGTGTTAACAACTATTATTAGAACTGCTAAGGCCTCTAGCTCACGTCTATAACGGTTCCAGAAGAGTCCTAAATGTAATAGTGTTCCCAGCCTAGACCCATAACTAGAGTATACATCACCTCGTGCATCACTAGCAGCTGGTAAGAGGGCAAGGATTACGGGTGCTCTACTTATTATAGGGTGGAAGAGCTGTAAGAACATACCAGAAATATAGTCGCCAGCATTACAGAGCATAAGAGAGACGGCTCCCTCCCTAAAATCCCTCTTGGATTCGCTACTAAGCCCTGGCATGCCTCAGCCACCATTAAGCCCCTACCCTCTCTCCTCGCGATACAAATATTTTATACATACTTCTAGGGCTTGGAGTTTATTCAAACGCCTAAAAAGCTAAATGCCATAAAAGACTCTCAAGAAAGTAGAAGCAAGAAGGGTTGAGGTATTTGGACAGAAACGTATCAGGGGATCAAGAACTAATAGAGAAGCTTCACAGACTTATTCACGCTAAGCCTAAGCCTCCTAAGTATAAGCCTATAACTGTTACAGAAGCCCTACATTATTTAAGAAGAAGTCTTGAGGCTGGCATACTACTTGGTCTCTACGGCTTTATAGAGAATGATTTTAACGCAGCGATGGGAATTATTGATGTTGAGAGGAATATAGATGAAGTAGCCTACCAGCTCCTCACCCATGTCTCCATAGCTGTAGGACACCATGTAAGGGATGCTACTCATGCAGCACCTATTTACACATATGTGTTAGCAGTAGACAAGGTTATGGACGCCCTAAAGGATCTCGCATCGTTAATTATACGTAGGCATAGATTCTCCGAGAATTTGTCTAGCGAGCTCATTGCATTAAGCGATGAACCCGTTATACATTTAACAGGCTTACAAGGTCTTACTGTTGGCCGTATTCTAGATAGCTATGGTGTTGACGTAATAGCTTTACTGAGGAATGGTCGATGGATCCTTAGTCCCAGTAATGAGGAGAGAATCGAAGCTAACGATCAAGTATATTTATGGGGGGCCAAGGACTCCTTGAACGAGATCTTAAAGGATGCTAAGGGGTTTACACTACCAGTGAAAGAGGATGGAGTTCTAAGCGATATAGTTTCCTCAATTGAAATGCTTCTTGTAATGAACGAACTCGCCCATTACCAGCTTAGAGCACAGGATCCAGTACTTGCTGAAGAGATCCTAGAACTTGAAATGTTCATGGATAGACTACGAGAACGTAACACTAAGA
>JALWGO010000046.1 GCA_027038805.1 Thermoprotei archaeon | reverse complement strand
GTTACAGCAGAGTATCCTGCTGTAGCGAGCTACGAGGTTGTATTAGCTCTAATAGAAGCTGCTGAAACATTAGGCCTCAAATACCATGTAGGCATTACCGCTAGTACTGATAGCTTCTATACCGGCCAGGGTAGACCGGGATATAAGGGGTATATGCAGAGCTGGATGAAGAACCTGGTACCAGATCTTCAAGCGGCTAGAGTAATAAACTTTGAAATGGAGTCTGCAACGCTATTCACCTTAGCAAACATATATGGTGTGAGGGCGGGTATGGTATGTGCTGTAGTAGCTAACCGTGTAACAGGTGAAATGATAGCTGGAGCTGGAGAAGAAGACGCTATAAGAACAGCTAATGAGGCAGTAAAAATACTATACGAGTGGGACCAGTTGAAGGAGAAGACTGGTAAGAATTACTTCTATCCAAGCCTACTCAAAAGGTAAGGATGATAAATTGACTCAAGGAAAATACAAACACTTATCCACGGGTAGACTCAACTTAGACATAATATTATACGTTGACCGTATCCCAGGAGTTGAAGACAGAGTATATGGTAGAGACTCATATATAAGCATAGGTGGATCGGCAACAAACTATGCTATAGCTGTATCAAGACTAGGACATGAAGCAGTTCTAGCAGCATGCACTGGCGTAGACCCGTTTTCAAGAGTACTAGTAGAATTACTATCTTCTACGGGCGTCGATGCTTCTAGGCTGTGTAGGGCTAGTGGGGGGCCGGGAACAGTAGTAGTACTCTCACTACCCGATGGCAAGTACGCTATGGCTTCCCACCGCGGAGCAAATAATGCTTTAACACTAGACTACATATTAGAACTCTATAGCTATGAGCAACCAGACATAGTACACGTAGCTGGCCTTGACCCAGAGCTAACTCTTAAACTAGTTAAGAGAATAGAAGATATCAGTAAGACAACCATAATAAGCTATGATCCCGGTAGAAAAGCGGTTGACAAGCCGAGAAAGCTTGTAGAAGTAATGGGACTGGTAAACCACTTATTCCTAAATGAAAGAGAATTCAAAGCATTGGAAATGGACTTGTCTAGATCACTATTAAAGGATAGGCTCAACGCTATTGTTGTTAAAATGGGTAGTGAGGGGGCAGTCCTAATAACTAGGGATGGGATAACAAGGATAGAAGCATATAGAGTTGGCAAAGTAGTTGACACAGTAGGGGCTGGAGACGTCTTTGACGCAGCCTTCAACACCTATTATCTCGAAGCAAACGATTACTTGGAAGCCGTTAGAGCTGGTGTAATAGCGGCGGGTATAAAGGTGACGAGGCACGGTAGTCTAGGAGCACCAAGTAGGCTTGAAGTAGACCTTATTCTAGGCAAGGAGAAGTTTACTCTGCGAACCGAGAGAATAGAATGAAATATTTCCTAGACGCCTATATCTTTTATTTTTAAGTCTATGTTTTTTAATTTATTACTAATAATTGATATATCTGGATGCGCTATAATATAGTTCTTCCACCCTATAATATAGCTAAAGTCTACTGAAGGGCAATCTACTACTATTCTATCTGGATCCCTCAGATAATCTTCACCGAGCACTTTGTATTCATCAATCTGGTAGATAAGCCATGTAGACTCGTTTCTCCCAATACTATACTTGTCTATGGGGAGAAGCTTCTTCAATTCCATAAAGAGT
>JALWGO010000045.1 GCA_027038805.1 Thermoprotei archaeon | reverse complement strand
ATTTAGTGTTTGCCCCGATCCTATCTTAGAGTAAACTATTCTCTTATCACTTAGCTTTGAGCTATGGAAATATGATACTAAGTCCCCATTCTCCATTACATATATTGGGGATAGGCATTTGGGCTCAAGCCTATATGTTTCACCTGTTTCAACATTGTATACATAGTAGATCTTAGTATTCTCTATATCCCGTGTATCTCTTAGAAGTAATAGTTTTCCATCATAATCGCTGCCTAGGACTCGAGTATCATCTAAATAATATAGTTGTCTCCCCGTATCTGGGTCCAATACTAGTGTAGCATACTTTTTCTTATATTCAATTCTATACAATAATATAAGATACTTGCCGTGATCAATGTATTTAACATCTATTATCGTTTCATTAAACCTGCCTAATAGCTTTAAACTATCTGGTTTCAAGGGGTTGAACTCGTATACTAGGGAGTAGTTGAGACTGCCATAGGTGTAGTCGGGCCAGAATACTAGTGCTATCCTATCATTATCTGGATCGGTACCCATAAATGTTACATAGTAGTGTTCTCCAACTCTATCTAATACAGTATCGGTTACATTGGCTACGATTTCACCAGTATGACTAGAAACCACTAGGTAGCTATGACTGAGGTCATCGTATAGGAAGAAGTAGTCGTTATTTACTGCAACAGCTTCATTAGACCATAGCTTATTAACCCATAAGACCTTGCCCTCGGGTATACTGAAGGCTAAGGTAAAGAATTCTTCTTCTGTTAGCTCGTCTCCATAGAATGATGTAGCACGCACCAATAATATATTGGAGTCTGGCGTCCAGGTGCTTGTCTCACACCAATAATACCTACCCTTTACGGGTAACCGTATCCTGTATAATTCCCTACCCGTTTCAGCGTCAAGTATTATTAGTCCGTGGTGATCGTAGCCTATGTACGTGAAAGCAATATACTTGCCATTAGGGGATACGCCAACACTACTGGGTATAAGGTATACCGGTATTTTCCCATAATAGTTTTCTGAAACCCATTTAACACTCCAACCAGCTTCGGTATAAGTCATTGTAGCCTGTGTTGGCTGAGCACTAGTAGTTGGAATAGTTGTTGTCGTAGGGCTCGTAGTAGTAGGGGTTGCTTCGAGGCCCACCTTATAGGATACTATAGTGCTCTTATCATTATCGTCATCGTAGTAGAGGGCTAGTAGTCTAAGAGGTTCTCTTGTAGAAGCCACATAGTATACCGGGGTCTCGGTATCGTATTCGTATACTATTTCACCGTTACTCTTGTCTAATAATATTATTCCCTGGGTTTCAACAGCAGCGGCTATGTATTTGTCTCCTAGTTCCGCTATAGACCAGACGTAGTCGTTTAGCCTAGTTGAAACCCATATCTTCTCTCCACTACTGGTATCCAATGCTACTATTCTCCCAGCATATCGGTCATTTCCTAAGTCTATGCCGAGTCCAGCGTAGATGTGATCACCATTAGAGTCGACAACTATGGCTAGAGCAGCGTCTTCGAGTTCTTTATTCGACCAAATAGATCTCCCACTACTATAGCTTAGCTTCAACACTATACCGCTAACAGGCTCACTTATAAAGCCGCCAACATAAATGTAGTTCCCGCTTAAAGCGAAATCATAGATAGCGTCTGGAGACAATGTAACACGCATCAATTCCTCTCCATT
>JALWGO010000044.1 GCA_027038805.1 Thermoprotei archaeon | reverse complement strand
ACTATTGTTGCCGCTGACTAGAGAAAAGGGATGGAGAATTGCCCGCGAACTCTTAAGGCTAGGTGAAGAGGGCTCCATAAAACTGCAGACCGGGTTATTCAATATAGCTGAAATGATATCCGTAATGTATAGAATGGGATATGATAGATCTCTAGTATTAGAGTATGCTAGCCTTGTATACGAGAAATTAGAAACTATAAACAATATAGAATACTCCACGTGGATGGGGGTTCTCAAAGCAGAAGCCGTGGAGAAGAAATACAATATACCATGGGGAGACATATCCTCGGCTGCTTCAGCCCTAACAACCGAAAGCCCCGTAGTTGTATTAGACAATGATCCCCACTTCAAATACCTAGCAAAAATCGCGAAAGACTTAGAGAGAAACATAGAGGTATTAAGGATAAGCAGCCTTCGGCCCTTTTTAGCCAAGTAGAGTAGCGGTAGGTAAATATCTATTAGCAGATACAGCATAGTGTAGTGGAATATTTAATGGACTTAAAAATAACTTATCCTTATAAATTAGGAGAGGTTGCAGTCTTGCCCCTAGATTTTCTCCAGCTTAAACCTTATCTCGGTCTGTGATCTCAGAGTATCTGCTACTGGGCAATGTGCTTCCACGAATTCTACTAGTTCCTTTATCTTCTCTTCTGGTTCAGGTGATTTTACCTTTAAGCTTACTTCAATCCATTGTAGTCCTGGTTTAATACCTTCTATCCCCATGAGTCCCCGGATGTCTAGGAGCCCTTTTGCCTCCGCTTCTATTTCATCTACTTGTATTCCCTTTTTATTTGCGTGGAGTCTTAATACTATGGTTAAACATGATACTAGTGCTGCTAATAGGTATTCTATTGGGTTTGCCCCCTTATCTGTTCCTCCCAGCTCTTTTGGCTCGTCTACAACTAGTTTATGATGTCTTGCCTCTACATCTGTTTTGAATCCTTTTTCTCTTGAATAAGCTTTTACATGGAAAACATGTTTGAACTCCATTTATAACACCGTTTTCCGTGTGTTATTTGATGGTTTAGAAGTCTAATAAGTTTTCCTGGAAAAATACGGTTTTTTCCAGAGAAAAGAGAAAAACTAAGAGGTTATAGGGATAAACCACGTCTTAACAACGCCACGGGTCCTTCTAAGCTTAGCCAACATATCCCTTATACTAGTCCACGGAGACTCTACTACAGCTATATTAAGACACCACTTCCCCTCAAGTATCTGGTGGTAGAAGCTCGTAATAATAGACTGGTACTCATGGATTATACTTATAACCTTCTCGTCAACTCTATGCCCCTGCTCATGATCCGTTAGGGCTACTAGTATCCCCTTTATAGGCTTCTTCTCCTCTAATACCCATTGCTTAGATTCTATGAATTCTCTTATAGCCTCCCTAATGAGCTCTGATCTACCAGTATAACCATATCTTATTGTAAACTCGTCTATTTTTTCTAGAAGCTTATCTGGTATCGAGATACTCACGATAGGCATGCTTGGAACCCCTCTTCTGCTCGCGATATATTATTTCTCTAAGTACTAGTATATTAAGCCTCATATAATAACTTATCCTATAACATAATAATAAGACTTAATATATTGGGATACACATCAATGCTTGGAGGAGTAAAAGTGGCTGAGAGACTGTTTAGTGAAAGAGAGTTTTGGAGCATTATAGCCTTAGCTGGCTTC
>JALWGO010000043.1 GCA_027038805.1 Thermoprotei archaeon | reverse complement strand
GCTGTAGTTAGCTTGAAGAAGAATGGAGGATTAATAGTAGTTGAATTATACACTATTATCTCAAGGGTCTCTCCGGGATCCCATACACCATTCTTATTGCCTAGCTCAACATATCTCCACGAACTAGAATTAGTTGAAGCAGACCCATTGTATGGATAATATAATGCACTCCCCACGCTACCAAAGACTACTGTAAACTTATCCAAAGAATATATCGGGTATTCCCCGGTATTCTTAAGATATATTATGAAGGAGGAGTCGCTTTCATTAAAAGTAGCATAGACATATGTAAACCGCTCATTCATAGCATGAGATAACTCTGACGATAATACATCTATCTTGCTTTGGAATAGGGATATCTTAGAGAAAACCGTTGAGGCTAGGAGAAGGGTAACTATTATACCCACAACTATGAGCAATGCCTCCGATAAAGGCCCGGCAACACCCCTACGTGTTCTCTTCCTCAAGGTCTTCTCACCAATAACTCTTTTAAGACAATCTTCTCTAGCTCGGGATCCTCTATACCGAGTGTTTTCGCTAGAGAATAGAGGAAGGGTAATTGTTCTTCTACGGATAAGCCGTAGGAGTGCATCTTGTCTACAAGCTCAATTATCTTTACTAGAGTCTCACCAGTCTTCTTGTCCAATACCCCCGTCTCAATGTATCCTTTAACTAGTTCAACAGCTTTCTCCTTACCCATCTTCTTCAACATATCTGATGCTAGTTTAGTTAAGTAGACGAACTTGCTTGGAGGTAGGGAAACCTTGCTTGCAAGTACCGTTGGCTGACTCGTCTCCTTGATCTTCTTTTTACCACCGTTGAATTCTTTCTCTTTCTTTCCACGTTCCTCTAATGGTGTTCGGAGTAGAGCAAAGGGGGATGAGGCTTCAGCTAAAACCTCTTTTACCTCGAGTATTACTCCCTTTAAGCTCTCATTTATAGTGGAGAGCTCTTTTCTAAGCTTCCCTATTTCTTCTTCGAGCTGATCTATTCTCTCAGCAAATTCCCTGGGTATCTGGACCTCAATAGAAGCTGGTGGGGCAGTAGCTGCAGATCCTTCTGTTTCACTACTACTTGGTGTAGGCGTAGCTGTTGGTGGAAGCGGTACCTGGGATACTGTTGCTTGTGGTGCATTAGGGGTCGGAGACGCTGATTCTGGGAGAGGTACTGGTGGTATGAGTTCACTTCCTTCTTCCCCTTCTCCGCCTCCCCTAGGTTTCTCTGGCTTAGCTATTGGTGCGAGGAGTTCTCCTTTTTCTTCTACTTCGCTTATCTTCTCCTCAACGTTTTCTTGAGGAAGAGCCTCTACACTACCTTCACTTTTACCTGAAACTCTATTGAGCACTGGGTGCACAAAGATTCGGCAGAGAGGGCAGTTACATTTCCAGGTCAACTAGTTTCCCTTACATAAGATGGGATAGTCTTTTATTCTAAATATATAGCAATGGTAATAACTGAGAGTGGGGTAGAACAAAAAATATTTATAGCCCCCCTACTCCTACTTAAATCCTTTCATGACGTATTACGTACTAACATCGATAGTATTACTATTAGCTACCCCTCAAACTATTAACTCCCACTATTGTTAGATGAGATCCTATTATTAGGAGGAATAAGCCTAAACCTATTAACCCATACCTAAGGTATACTCCGCCTCCTAGTATTCCAGTATTTGTTACCCATA
>JALWGO010000042.1 GCA_027038805.1 Thermoprotei archaeon | reverse complement strand
AAGTATACGCTCTTACAGACCAATACGTATCACCAACACTTAACACTCTTCTCGCAGAAGCCATCATAGAGATAATAGACATGAAGCCCATGGGGATCCTACACGTAGCAGGCGAGCGAATGAATAGATACGAGTTCGCAGTAAAAGTAGCGGAAACCCTAAACCTACCCAAAGATAAGATACATAAAGCATCAATAAAAGACATGAAGCACTGGAAAGCAAAAAGACCTAGAGACTCTAGCCTCAACACAGACAAAGCCAGAAGACTACTAAAAACCCCCTTCTATGATACACAAACAGCCTTAGATCTATTGAAAAACGACCTAGTTAAAAATCAGGTAACTAGATAATGTAGTCTCTGATAAGCATTATAACTTTTATAATGATCTCCAACGTTCTACAACTCGAGGAGGTGTCGAGTATCTCTTATAAGGATAAGGATGATCCCAGCGAAGTACCGAGAAAAATAGTAAGAGAACTCAAAAAAGTTGTAGTAGGAAAAAATGATTTAATAGAAAGCCTTCTTGTAGCATTACTTAGTGAAGGACACGTATTAATAGAAGGTTATCCTGGTACAGCGAAAACACTATTAGCTAAATCATTGGCTAAAACCATTAGAGGCGAGTATAAGAGAATTCAGTTCACACCAGATGTTCTACCAACAGACGTTACGGGATACTATGTTTACACCATACACGGTGAATCAATATTTAGGCCTGGCCCAGTATTTGCAAATATAGTGGTTGCTGATGAACTTAATAGAGCAACGCCGAGAACTCAGGCTGCATTACTTGAGGCTATGCAGGAACGCCAAGTAACAATAGATGGTATTGTACACAAGCTACCCTACCCGTTCATGATAATTGCAACCCAAATACCATTAACGCTTGGAACCGGGATATACCCGTTAGCCGAAGTACAAGTTGATAGGTTCATGCTACGTATATGGAGTGACTATCCGGATCCACGCGAAGAAGTAGAGATCTTGAAGAAAATAGACTATATTGAAGAACTACCAATAGAAGCAGTTACTACAACTGATGAAATAGCACGTCTAATAAAGATTATAAAACAGACAGTCTATGTTGATGATAACATCTTAAACTACATAATGAACATTATAAGCTACCTACGCAGTCACGAATACGTTCTATTAGGACCTAGTCCAAGAGCCTCTATAGCGTTATATAAGGCTGCTAGAGCCTATGCTTTTCTAAAGAATAGAGAGTATGTGATACCCGATGACATAAAACGCTTTGCAAGAGAAGCATTAATTCATAGAATAAAACTTAAACCCGAGGCAGAATTAGAAGGAGTGAAAGTTGAAGACATCGTTGACGAGGCTCTAAAGAAAGTAGAACCTCCTAAACCTTAACCTCTCTAATTAAACCATCACGTAGTTCAAGCACTCTATCAGCTATAGAACACGCATATGGATCATGTGATGCAATCACTACCGTAGAACCATTTTCATCAACTAGATTACGTGTTACTTCTAGTATTATATCTCTATTCTCCTTATCTACAAAAGCTATTGGTTCATCGAGTAATATTATCCTTGGTTTATGTGAAATGGCTAAAAGCATTTGAACTAATCTACGTTGGCCGCCGCTCAAGTTCCCTATACTCAGTTTTAAGATCTTATTTAAACCTAGTTTTTCTACGAGATCATATATGAATTCTAAGTCTATAAAAGATACTTCTCTTGTATGTCTTAGTAATTCTAAATGTTCAATAAACGATAGAGAGTCAAATAACACGTCATCTTGTGGCATATAGCCTATCTGGCCTCTTACACTTATATCCTGAGGTCTCTTGCCGTACACCAATACCTTTCCTCGATCAGCTTCTATGTAACCAGCTATTATTTTAAGAAGGGTTGTTTTCCCTACCCCGTTAGGACCCATAATACACACTATTGTTCTATCCTTTACATCAAAAGAAACCCCTTTTAACACCTCTACTACTATTTTTCGTACACGATAGGTTTTCCATAAGTCTTCGACGACTATAGCTTTAACCATTAAATCACCTATAAACGAGCAAATAACGGGAATTATATATAAGATCATGTCCATGTGGCAGGTTTTTCACGTTATATAATAAATACCAGGATGTTGAGAGGAAACCTCTCCTAATATCCCCTTCCAAGAATACGACTAATCCACTAGACGGTTTAATATAGGGACTAAGTATAGATGCATTTAACCCAAAATATTTCGACATTTCCACGAATCTCCAGGAGCCGTATACCTTGGGTATATTACCAGCCTCATGTATTCTATAGACAAAGTATCGTGTTGAAACCACTTCATTATATGTATATATGCTTGGCCCCCCAACTAGAGGATAACCTAGAACAAAGAGGATCATCGTGAAGAACATGCATACAGACGCTGGTATTAACAATTTTTTAATGGGTTTACTTGAAACCTGCAATATCATTGCTGGAACTATTTTACGGATAGCCTTAACGGTTAAAGTTATCCCGCCTGCAAACTGCACTGTAAAGAAACTATATAATAATAATGCAACACCAGGAATTAGTGCGCGTTCAGCTTTCATATTTTTCGCTTGAAACACATTTAGTATAAATAGTATATATCCGGAGACGATTATTAATTCAGGCAATTGAAATTTCATCCCGTATTGCATTGGCAATAATCTTCCTGAACGCATTAAGTAGTACACTATCAATACTGTTGCAATTATGACCACTTGTGAAAATGGTCTCACTATTGTATTTCTTCTCTTATAAATTACTAGGAAGGCTACTATGAAAGCAGATAATAAAACCATGTAGTCTTGTATTGAGAACGAGTATCCTAGAAAATGTTTTAAATGCAGAGATCCCGCATAGCCTTCATATACAATTAATAAGATAAGGCTAAGTATTATGGCTATTAAGGTTCTTCTATGCAAGGTAAATGTAAACGTTTTCTCATTACTGGTTAGACCTAGCAATACGTCATATAGAAAGATTGTGATAAAATACAATAATATATAAAGAGAATAATAATGGTGTCCCAACGCTAGTGCAATAATAAGAAAAGGTAAAAGTATAGAGGCTTTACTATTATCTGATAATGTTATATACAACACTGTATTTGCAAGTAATAGAACAGATGACTCCTTCTGAATACTAGTTATTAACGTAAACATTGATACCTCAAAAGATAGAATAACTGCCATTGATAAGTAGGCTTCTCTAGAAGCTTTTTCCATACTTGAGCGATAGACCAACATCATTATAGGAACTATTGATAATGCATTCAGAAACAACATTAATGGTACTATCTTCAAAGGCTCTAAACCAGTAACCATCGAGGTTAGCGTTATAATCATGTTAACTAGAGGCCAATCAGTATTATAGGACTTTAATACTGGGACATGGAAATTCCTTATAGATTCATGTGAAATACTTAGATGAATCCATGTATCAGGGAATGGTGGCACACCATATACTACTAATGGAGTAAATACCGCCAGTAATGCTATAATAAAAGAATACATGATTACACTCGTTTTCAAATAGTCTCCACCCTATGCTTATAGAATCCCTTATACATTATGGCTAAGTAGATTATACCAACACCTATATTTGTAATAATAATGATTATATTGTTTATATCCAGTCTGTAGACTAGCAGTAGAGGATTAATCTTAATTAGCGATATTACTAATATAGATAAAACTATAGAAACTATAATGGACAATATAATTATTAATAATAATATTTTTGATATTAATTCGTTGATTCTTTTCCTACTTGCCCCTAGATACTCTAGTTTTTTCATCTTACTGAATATCTCATTAAACATGTTGTCAAATATTATATATGGTAATGGTATTATTAGAATGGAATATATTATAAGGATTGCAAATATGATAGCCATGCCTGACCCCATAATCCCTATGATATTCTCAATCACGGTTTTATCAGATAAATATTTTAGCAATAGATCTACTGGTACCTTAGCTAACAGTTTATGGGGAGGAATAATAATTGTCTTGTTAGATGGTTTGCTGAAAAGATAGGTTATTTCTCCAGATACGGACAATAATCTAAGCTTGTAATTAGAAATATAGCTGCAGATAAGTCCCTTATTGACATTAATTATATATGCGTTGCCTCTATAATCTATTTCAATTAAACCATTATAGGGAGTACCATTCCAGTACTTTAGTTGTATACACGTCCTTGGCGTTAATGACTTTACGGTTTCGGATGAGACTATTGTATCGGCTTTTATTGTAATGTTCCTATATGTATTGTTATTCAAAATTATTGTGTTCTCGCCTTGGGTTACATAGAATACTATATAGTTTAATTCTTTCTCGTATAAGAGCTTGTGTGTAATATTTACTTGAGCTTGTTTGCCTAGAAAAAATACTCTAGCCCACTTACTAGTGTTAAACAAATGTATTTCTAACCTTGTATCCTTAAATAATTGAACCGTATTACTTATGACATTATTTCTATTTGTACTATAAACAACTATATAGTATCCCACGGGTAATTGTAGTTCTACATGTTTCGTAACCATCTTATTATATAGGAGCTTACCATCTATAGAA
Source organism: Thermoprotei archaeon (assembly GCA_027038805.1). Lineage (GTDB taxonomy): Archaea > Thermoproteota > Thermoprotei_A > Sulfolobales > WANQ01 > JALWGO01. The sequence continues at coordinate 11,843 of JALWGO010000042.1, read as the reverse complement.
TATACTTGCAATACACCTTTTTCAGGAATATAGATGTAAATCTTATAGAGCCTATTGATATAACCCAGTACCTTGCTATCAAGTATATAGAAGGCGGACACTATACTATACGGTCTTTGTTGAAGCATCTGCGATAAATTAAGTGGGGTTATGAGGATTTCATTAAGCCTTCCCGGCAAGCTTAGCACACTATCTATTCTCACTAATACATGGCTTCTAGCCAATACGCCGTTAAGTAGTAGATTGCCCGGCTTTTTTATTCCCAACCGCCTGGCAAGCTCATTACCTAATATTATTTTGCCCATATAATTCGATAACCCTAGAGCTCTGTATCCTTTTTTGTCAAGCCCCAATACTATGAAGAGATCGTTATTCGCCGATGCTATTGTTATTGACGCAAAGAACCCGGCATCTGAAGATATATTATAAAGGGGAGTGAGAACCATCATAGGGATCCTACTTGTATATATACTTAAAGCATTTTTGTTGACTATTTTCGGGAGCTTAATAGGGCCATCAATTATATCCATTACCGTCTTAGCTATACTATAGCCCGTTGAAACATATAAAGATGATGAAAACATAGCTATAGCTACTATTAGTATTATTGTAATTACATAGCTTACTCCAATAAGCCTTACTATTATCTTAGCCTGTCTTAGCACCCATTCTCAACCCTATGAAGACTGTTACCCAGGATACCGCAAAGGCCGCAACTATAGAATACATGTCCAACATAGGCCTAATATAAGGAGTAGACGTAATAAAAGATAATAATAGCAGCACAAAGTACATTGAGATAACCCCCAAACTCAGAGACACTATAACAATGTACAATGAGAGAATAAATGACATCGCAAGGATGGCTTCTAACTTTGAGATCCAATAGCTTATTTTAACCCATTTTCTCTCAATGTTAACTGCAAAACCATATGAGATACCTCCTAAACTCAATACAAATAATACAAGTATAGTATAGTATAGTAGATTGAAAATACTATTATATGATTTTACAAGGTTTTCTATTAAAATGTTTATTCTATTTGAATATGTTATTTTAAGATTATTGTATTTAGTAATCTGATTACTTGCAATATTATAGCTGTTACAATTTATTGGACATATTACTGTCTTTGTCGAGATATTATAGCATTCTAGATATAATTTATTAAGACTATCCCTTATGGTTATTGGAGTAAAACTGTTGACGTTATATAGTGTAATTTCCCCGCACACAATGATGACATTGTTACCATTAATATTCATTTCTAATATAGTATCTGTACCACTTGTATCACTTGTTTTCTCTTGAACTAGTTGTTCTAGATTTATTAGTGCTGTATTAGTAAATGATAGAATAAATAGGATAGACAATACTATGATGGGTATGGTTAACTTTCTAGGGCCCGGGATCTCTTTTCGAAGCAATATTTTTAATACTAGTGTTAAGGCTTGACTACTTCTACCCATTTATGAACCCATATGCCATCATATATGAAGTTGTGTCTGGTAATATCGTATCGCCATAGCTCGAATATTAACCTATATCTTCCACTCTTGTTAAATACTATTGGAATCTTTATTATGGCTTGACCATCATTAGGAATTATCTTATAGTATTTTTCCAATTCTTTTGCTAGCGCTGGTGCATTGGTAGATAAATTGTTTTCTCCTCTATCAATCTTTACTATAATCTCGTAAAAACCAGTATAACCTAGATGGTTATATACAGCTATTTTAAAGGTTACATTATCGCCGACTGGTATTATATTGGGGTAATCGCTTAGAGTGTTATTCTTACCAAGTAATAGAAGCTCGGTAAAGGACACAGAGCTCACATGTATGTATTGCGCTATACCTATTACAACTGCTATAACTATGATTATTACTAGGAATACTATGTATTCTTGTGATTCATTGGTTCTCCTTTTTGAGCTTGACTTAACTATTACATCATTCTTATGTAGAAACCACCATACCCTTATCGCTATTGCTCTCCTATATTTTAATAACAGTATTATTACAGCTATAATTACTATTACTGATGATACCAGTTTAACGAGTTCAATTAAATATAGACTAGCATACTCGCTTGACAGATTACTAAGCAATATAGAAGCATTATTGGCCATACTTTCTAGTCTAGATACATTACTTGTATGTAGCATTTCATCTAATAGCAACGCAATCCTACTAGTATTTACTCTTACAAGTAGCTGTCGTTGTTCAAATTTAACTAATTTCTCATATACGTTATATACGAGCTGAGGAGGCTTAGATTCTGCGTTAATTGTTAGAACTAGTGGATTAACTATAATAGCAACTAACAATATCATTACGACAAGCTTAATACTGGTTGCTAACCTCCTTTTTAGCGACAATAGCTGGAACCCTGTGAGAGGTAATATTTATTGGAGGTTAAAAGGAATAACGTTGACATTAGTGCAGAGAAATTAAATTCAATAGAAGAATACAGTGGATATAGAGTTAAAGATCTTGTCAACAAACTTGAAGACGAATTAAAAATAAGTAGACAAAAAGCAATAGAAAAAGTCTACGCAATGTATACCAATTTCGATATAGATACGATGCCTATAGCCGGAGATTTCATTGATTATCTTAAAACAAGCAAGGCAAAAGAATACGAGATTGCTATTATAGTAGCTATTACAAGCCTAATATTTGTAAGCTTTAACCTAACCCATGTATTAAGGATTATATTTGGGATAATCTTACTATTTTACCTACCGGGTTACTCTCTTCTAGAAGGCCTACAGATAGAAGTAAGTTCGGGACTTGAAAAAATAATTTTATCAATAACACTTAGCATAACGTTGCTATTATTTATAGGATTACTACTTAATTATTCTCCATGGGGTCTAAGAATATTACCACTGACTATAACAATCACTATTACAGTGACATCATTAGTAATAATAGCATTAATTAGGAGTTATAGGCGTCTAGGTAGCAGCCAACTATACTAGTATTAACACGATGATAAACCAGTGGAAAAAGGTAATGCATAATGAGTGAGGGCGAGCAAGCTGAAGCCTTAGTAGGAAGGATTATTGGCAGGAGCATATGGTTGTATGCTAGCAATATCACTAACCAGTTATCAGGTCTAGTGTATTGGATGATTTTATCAAGCATAGCTGGTACAAAGATAGTAGGCTTAACAAGTGTCTGTATAGGATTAGCGTTACTTTTAGGGGCTACTGCAGGTCTCGGCACAATAACTGGATTACAGCGCTATTTGGGTATAGCGTTCTCGCATAAGAATAACAGGGAGGCCTCCGAGTATTTTTGGAGTACATTTATAATTATAGGATCTATATATGGCGGAGTTATAGTTATTCTAATAGCGTTGGCATCAAATAATATAAGTGTAGGTGCAATAACGCCTCAAATACTATATATTTCCTCAATACTATTAGCAACATATCTATTATATTATACACAAATATTATTGATATCGAAACTTGAGACAACAAAAGTATTAATATCAACTATTGCTGCAAACACTGTAAAATTCCTTGTAGGGATTACACTAACATTATATCTCAAGACATGGATTGGAGCAGCCTTAGGATTCATAGCATATTATATAGTATTGGGCGCTATAGGCTTGTATTATTTATTCTCAATTGGTATATACTTCCATGTGAATTTTCATAGATCCATAGTTGTTATAAAGGCGGGCTTAGCTAACTGGGTTCCAACAATTATAGCATTATCAGGTCAATGGCTTGGCGTGATAGCATTATTTAACTTTACGAATCCTTCTCTAACGGGTTCATATTATATAGCTTCTACAATAGTACTAGCAATTCTGTCATTAACCAATAGCATATATAATTTAACCCTACCAGTTCTCAGCGGATTAAGTGACCAACGAAAGAGAATAAGCTTCCTAGTATTAAAAATAACTTTAGCACTAACCGTACCGTTGTTTATATTATTATTCGTCTATCCCGGCGAACTACTTCTTCTACTAAACATTAATGATCCAGAGATCTCAACTATAATGAGACTCCTCGTAATAGGTTCCATAATAACTATAATATCATCAAATATATCGATTTTAACCTATGCCTACGGAAAATACAATGAAACACTAACTATAGGTGTATCCCAAAACTTACCTAGAGTCATATTATACTATATATTGACGCCTATTATGGGAGGTATTGGAGCAGCATTATCCTATTTAACTGGCTCCGTCTCTGGTTTAGTTGTAAGTCTATTTATATCATACTTTATTAGATACTATATTGGAACAATTACTGTACTTGAGATAATAGCTATTCCATCAATAATAGCTTTACCCATATTGTTCTTTAAGATCCCCCTCCTAGTGGGCTCAATTATTATCCTGGGCCTATCATATATGCTCTACATAAAGATGAATATTCTAAACATGAATGAAATAGCATCCCTTATCTCAGAATTACCATATAGTAATAAGATTATACCAACTCTATATAAGATCAAGAACAGTATTAGTAGGGATAAGGAGGGTAAATATTGAATAACAATAAAGCAATAGTTCTATCGGGAATCGATGGCTCAGGTAAAACCACACAGGCCCAACTACTACGAGTTTATATGAAAAGAATAAAAAATAAGAGAGTTAAGACTACGTGGATCAAGGGTAATCATACAATAGCATATATTTTATATAAGCTCTTGCCATCGAACCATATAGTCTTGTTTGATAATAATATTCATACCCATACTTTATTTAGATCAAGACTATATAAAATATGGATAATAATAGAAGTGCTGGGTATTATACCAAAGATTCTTCTTGATATAGAATTACCCCTACTTAGCAGAAAAATCGTTATAGCTGATAGATATCTATTAGATAGTATTGTATACTTGATTACTGCAACAAATAAAATCAATATTACGAGATCTCTACTAGTACGGACACTACTATCAATAATGAATAAGAACTCTAAAACAATAGTACTTGATATAGGTTTAAAAGAATTATTTAGGAGAAAACAAGGCTTCAGAAAATATAAACATTTGGTTGCATTTAAGATTGCCTTATATAGAGTTCTCGCTAGAGTTCTCGAACTGGACGTGATTAGAGCAGATGATAGACCATTAATTGTCTTTAAAAAGATATTTAAAATCATAGGTTATAGGCCGTGAACAAAACTAGGGTATTAATAGACATAGTATATGGCAGGAAGCATATCTACATGGTAGACGACTCCATATTTAATCATGCCGCTAGAAATAAGATACTATTACATATATTAAGAAAACTAGATATAAACAACGAACTAAGACTTGACCAAGAAAGGAGGCTTAATATAATACATAATACTTTAAAAAATATCTGGAAAAAACTAATAGATTTTGAAAGAGTTTCCATGATAAAATTCTTTAAACCAATAGTATACGTGCCTTCCGATTTAGACATACTGGTTCATGAAAAAGATCTTGGGAAAATAATAAACATTTTAAGAGACATGGACTTTCATATACAAGTAGTAGAACCCTACTGTGTAACACTTATAAATAATAATGGGATCATAGTTGACCTATATATCTATCCGTCTTTTTCAAACATAATATACTTGAATAGAGACATTCTACTAGAAAACACCACCTACGTAAAAATAGATGATGTGCTTATACGAACGCTTAGTAGAGAAGCAGAAGTTCTTATAACAATAGCACACGCTATATACAAGGAGAATATGATTACGTTAAACGACTACTTCACTATAACTAAATGGTTTAATAACCATGTAGTTGATTTAGCAAGGACAAGTAAGATCTTGCCCGCAGTAAGTATCGTATTAGAGTATCTAAATATGATTACTAAAGGCCTAGTTGAGGCACCAGTGAGAATAAATCTCCCCAGACTTATGCTCATATACGTAGATAAGTTATTAAAAGATAATTTAACCCGGTCTTCACTTATAAAGGCTACCGAAAGGTTAAGAGACAAACGCTTCGGATCCCTAATACTATCTAAGATGACACGTAAAACCTACTAGCGTGATGTAATTGACTATATCCATGTTATTGTTAATTATAGGCATAACTGTAGCGGCATTACATTTCGGAGTACCCTTAGTGTATTTCCTTATTGTTAGAAAATACTTGTCTCTACCATGGGATCTGAGAATAAAGGAAGACTATGATCCTCACGTAACAGTAATAATACCAACATATAATGAGTCAAAGTATATTATAGAAAAACTAGAAAACTTAGCTAAGCAGAAATACCCAAAAGATAAGTTGAAGATAATAGTGGTTGATTCTGCGAGTACTGATGGAACACAAGATCTAGTAAAGGAATGGATTATTAAAAATAATTATCTAGACGCAACTCTACTCATAGAGTCAGAGAGACGTGGTATGATTCATGCCCTAAACTATGCGTTAGAGAACATAGACTTCAATAAAACCGATGTGATAGTTTTTACTGATGCAGACTCATTTTGGGGAGAAAACACTCTCAAGGAAACTGTAAAGTATTTCCATGATCCAAGAGTCGGGGCCGTCACAGCGAGTATTACAACTACTTATAATGAGAGCATAGAAGTAACTTACCGAGACTATTATAATATTATTAGAATAGGTGAATCAAAGATGCATAGTACACCAATACATAATGGAGCGTTAGTAGCGTTTAGATCAAAGTTATTAGAGAGAATAGGTAGGCTACCCAACTATACTGGGAACAATGATAGCACACCTGCATCACTAATAGCCTTCATGGGGTACCGTGCAATACAAATACCCGAAGCATTAGTTCGAGAGCCGGTAAAAACTCGAGGAGAATTCTTTAGAAAGATTAGACGGGCACAACACTTGATCTTACACTTCCTTTATACAAAGAAGTATGCCTTAGCAAAGGGTTTCTATAAAGGGAGGTCAAGGTTTGATACTATATGGAGGATAGAGTTTTACCTAAACGTTGTAAACCCGTGGCTTCTACTGCTTGGATCAATATTGTTTTTCTATGCCCTAAGTAGTATAAGCATCATACTACTGACTATAATATTGTTGCTAACAGTTATAGCACTAGGAAACCGGACTCTTAGAACGTGGGTTACTTATCAAATAATACTCTCGTATGCCCAGTTAAGAAATCTTAAAACTAAGGAACTAGTGTGGCGGAAAGCATGAGCAAAATAGCAATATTATATAATTACGGCGAATTCCTTGGAGGCGGAGACCTTGTAATGTTAAATATACTTAAAGCTCTAGGCGATCACGGATATGATGTAACAGTTATAACGTCTTATCCAGAGGGATTAAATAAGTCGCAATCTTTTTTCAACGTAGAAATAGATTATTCAAATATAAAAGTAGACGTAGTAGATATTTCTAAAAGAATACCGCATCCATACAATATAGCATTAATAGCAAGTAAAATAGCAAAAAATAATAAGAAATACGACTTATACATAGTTTCAGATGATGTACCGAAAACTCTACTACACTTTACCCGAAAAATAGGGTCTAAGATCCTTGTCTACTCGCATTACCCGCATGCAGCACGTATAATCTTAAACGAACTAGTTCCCTTCAAGTTTAAGCATAACTTCAAGGGTAGGCTTATATGGAGAATCCATTCATTAATGTTTAAATACTATTACTTAATGAACTGGAGTTACGAGAACCTCTATGCATTATCCAACTCTACCTTAACGTATACTCATGTAAATAAATCGTTAAACCCCATACATAATCGAATACTATATCCACCAGTACAGGTTAGAAAACTAATAGATAAGCTTCCAAGTGTTGAGAAAAAAGACAATATAGTATATATTGGCAGAATCCAGCCAGAGAAGGGTATTGAGGATCTTCTTGACGCGTTAAAAATACTTAGAGATGAATTTAAACAAGTAGTGAGAACAAGTATTATAGGATTCAAGTTATCGGATAAATACATTAAATACATAGAAGACGTTATCAGAAAATATTCTTTGGAAAACATTGTAACACTTCATATAAATGCCCCCCGCCACCAAGTATTAGAGAAACTAGCTTCATCAAAAATTATAGTACATCCAGCAATACACGAAGCTTTTGGAATAGCTGTGGTGGAGGGACTAGCAGCTAAATGCACACCTATTGTGAGATGTAGCAAGTATGGTCCTTGGAGAGATATTTTAAATAACGGACAATACGGTTACTGTTTTAGAGAAGCTCGTGACTTGGCGCAAAAAATAATAATGGCGCTTAATAAGCCTCTTGACCCTAATAGTGCTTTAAAGAGGGCCCTAGAATTCGATGAGAAAAAATTCAATAATAAGATCATTAAAGTAATTGAAGAAATAATTCAGGGTTGAGGATTTTGAAAATACTCATTGTTTCAACTTATTACCCATTTCCTCCGTCAATAGGCGGAATAGAAACAATTGTGAGAAATGTCGCAAAAGAACTTGTAAGAAGAGGACATAATGTTGCTATTGCAAGTAGTACCTATGACCCCGTTACTCAGAAGAGCGTTACTAATACGGGTATAGAAGTAATAGATAATGTTAGAGTCTATAAGCTTGCATCACTTAATCTAAAAATAGGCTATGCAAGACTTCTAAAGAACCTGGAGACGGTGATTCGAAAAGAGAACCCGGAAATAGTACACTTACATAATATTCATCCTCCTCTTTTCCAAATTCTTAGATTAAAGAATAGACAAGGATTTAAAATAGTATTAGAACCACATCACCCAGCAGTCGAACTTGAGTATCTCTCCTCGAAACTCTTCTTCCCATTAGTTATAAGAATTTTAAAATTCTTTAAGAAGAAGATAGATATCATATTAACACACACAGACATAGAGTATCAATGGTTCTTAAATAAGGGATTTGATAAGAATAGATTATACAAGATACTATTTCCGGGCATAGATAGAGGCCTATTAGAGTATGGTTACACGCTCGAGAAGAAAGATAACATAATAATATACGTTGGCAGAATAATTCCTAGAAAGGGAATCCATATACTAATTGATGCGTTAAAAATAGTAAGGGACAAAGGTCTACAATTTAAACTAGTATTAGTAGGCTCTAAAGACGAAGAATATTTTAAAACCATTAGGAGAAAGATCATAGATTACAATCTTACGGAAAATGTAGTATATCGAGGTGTAGTCAGTGAAAAAGAGAAAATTGAGTCCATAGCCCGTTCAATATTATTGGTCCTGCCTTCGATAAACGATTACACACCTAATGTATTACTTGAAGCACAAGCTCTTGGAACACCAGTTATAGCATCCAATGTAGGTGCTGTAAAAGAACTACTTGTACCGGGTGTGACAGGAATTCTAGTAGAACCAGGTGATGTAAAAGGACTTGCCGAGGCAATAGCCGGGTTACTAGTGGATAAAGTATTAGTAGAGAAAATGTCTTATAATGCCCGGATATTTGCTAGAAATCATACTATTGATAAGAAAGTAGATATGCTTGAGAAACTATATGGGGAACTAATACAATGCTGAGCTTTAGACTACAATTAATACTGGTTGCTACAGTATTATCCTTGATAAACATCATTATATTAATAGTCGCGTCCAAAAGTAGTTATATTGCACAGAGACGATATGGTAGGATATTAAATTTGTTAATACTTATGCCACCAATACTGTTCTTTATCGCAACCCTTTGGCAAGATCTTTTCATACTCTTAGTAATAGGAGTAATATTATTAGTACTTACAATTAGATTCATTAATATTAATAACTCTAACCTTATACTTGCTTCAACACTACTATATACACTAGTTCCAGTTAGTGTGTATCTAAAAATAGGTAGATCCCTCCCAACGGTTGAGGAAGGTAGATATTTCGGTTTTGCCGACTACATAGCCCTATGGGGACGTTGGGAACCCTACAAGCTTTTCGACAATGACTATTACCAGCAATTCCATACAGCTCCCTTCTTAGCCTATGTAACAAGATACGTGTTAGGATTAGATTTATTTTCTTCACGGATCTTTTGGGGTGCACTAATAACAATAGTATTTATATTATTTATAGCAGTTATAGCGAAACACATAATAAATGAAAAAATAGAAGTCCCACTGGATAAACCTTTGTTAATTCTAGTATTCGCCTCCATGCTTGCCGTTATAACACCCGAGTTATATTATGTATATATAACATTTTCTAATAGTGTTATTGGCGTTATATTATTTATTACGTCATTATATATTATATCGCTATTGTTTGAAGGAAAAATTATAGGGAACCGTTTAGTGTTCTCTTTATTCATACTTATTTCAATAGTAGGCGTCTTTACTCATCCATTGTATTTTGTTTTCCTATCATTATTTTTAACAATACTAGTATTTTTCAAGAGGAGATTAAAGGACTATCTAATAGTTTTAATAGTTCTAAACGTATTATATTGGATCTATACTGCTGTTTTAAAAAGCATGTTAATAAGAACTATACTCAACTATATATCTGTTATAACATCCCTATTGCTTGGCAGTAATAGGATGATCTCTCATTATATTTCATGGTATGAAGCAATAAAGAACTCATTATTCTTAACCATTGCTTGGTCTCTTAGCGTATCTATAGTTATCGCTATCCTAGTAGTACATTTACTTAAAGAGAGATTCAAGGTAAAGAAGGTATTATTAAAGCACTATATAGCTATCTCTGCTCTAACGATTACAATAATAGGTATATCATATGCTATAGTAACTGGTAGCAATTTAACAGGCCTAGGTATAACACATCTTTATACATTATTTGCACTCTACGTACCCTATGCTTCAGCAGTAATATACGCATATACACGTTCTAAAAAGATTATAGTGTTCCTCATAGGGCTCATAATACTAGCTTTAGCATCATATGGTATTCAAGACGAGCCTAGATACAATGTTAAGCTAGGAGTTCTCGGAATATCAAAAGAATACGAATGGGATACTGGTGTTAGCTTAAAAGATTTCTTAAATAATGATACATTCATAATAAGTGATCTAAGACTATCCAGCCCCATACTCTACGTGTATTCTAAAATAAGACATATATCCATACTATATGAGACGCAGTACGGACCACCAAAATATACCGACCTTGTAATATTAACGGGTAGCGATGAAGCTGGAACAATATCGCTAATGAAGACTTTGAGTAGAATGAACTTATACAATATAACTCAATCACTAAGCATTTATGAACTTATTAGAGCCCAGGATCTAGTAGTAAATAATGGTTTCTACTACGGAGTTCATATAAAGGTGAACAAATAAGCAAAACTGGGGTCAAGTATTTGCTAGCAATCATTGCAGGTACACGACCAGAGCTCTTAAAGCTAGCATCACTATTCGAGATACTCGAAGAAAAAGGAGAAGAATACTTGTTTATCTGGACTGGCCAACACTACGACTATGAAATGTCAAGAGTATTCATAGAGGAGCTATCACTACCTGAACCCGATATAACTCTTGATATACCGCGCAATGGAGAGGAAGTCCAGCGTACCACGACTATGATAATACGCTTACACAACGTGTTAAAGAATAACCGGATAGAAATGACTGCTTCTCTAGGAGATACAGATAGCGTTCTTGCAAGTGCTTTAGCAAGCATTAAGACACGAATACCATTTGTACACATAGAGAGTGGCTACCGTAGCTGGGATCTAGCAATGCCTGAGGAAATTAATAGGATTATAGCTGACCACATAGCTGCTTTTCTATTTGCTCCAACAAAACTATCTTTTCTAAACCTAGTACACGAGGGGATACCGAGAAACTATATTTCAATTGTTGGAAGCCCACTAATAGACATAGTCTACAAACATGATAAGATTATAAGCAATACAGGTGATAGAGTACTAAAC
>JALWGO010000041.1:956-5204 GCA_027038805.1 Thermoprotei archaeon | reverse complement strand
TATCCGGGACTATAGTAGAATTATTTCTAGAAGACCATGCCCCTCTACGAGACGAAGTCATATTCCTCCTGAGAGAAGAGTTCCGAGAACCAACAGTATACTATAGTATTTTGAAGGCGGTAGCACGTGGAGCAAGCACTGTTTCAAAAATATCGGATTATACCGGGATACATAGACAGCATCTACCAAAGTATCTTGCAATCCTAAGAGATCTAGGCTTCATAGGCTACGAGAAACCGTTGTTCTCGAAGAAGGGATACTATTATGTAAAAGACAAGGTAATGAATACTTGGTTTAGCCTAATAGAACCACTAATATCCCAGTCAGCCAGACTACCTCCAAGCAAAGTAGACGAGAAAATCCAGAAAGGAATAGAAGAAATAACGAGCAAAATATTCGAGGAAGTAGCATTAAAATACATAGAATACCTCGCAAGAGAAAACAAGATATCATATGATGAAATAGGAAGATTCGTCCACAAGGGAGTAGAAATAGACATAGTGGCCATAAACCATAGGAGAAAACAAGTACACTTATTCGAGGTAAAATGGTCGGACATAGACAGCGTGGAGGCAGAGAGGATAGCTAGAAGCCTCTATAGGAAAGCACTAAACATACCATTAGAATACGAGTACAAAGCCCACATAATAGCAAGGAGCTATCAGGGAAAACCCCTAGACAATGCAATAATATATACATTGAATGACATGCCATTCCATAAAAAACGGTAGAAAACCAGAGAACCCCTCCAAAATACTCTCTTATCTTTCACCGTATTTCTCTACGGGTAAGCGGAGCCTCATACCAGCAACCGTTATAGCGGCCCCTATAGCCGACAATATTATTGTTAAAACCCACATACCCTGTGGCGAGAGTGATGAAACCATTATTGAGGCAGCAGGCCCTATTAGTGCGGCAGAATTCGATATAAGCCCCAATGCATAGCCTGCCCTAGTTACTAGTTCTCTGGGATAAGCTGTTGAGGGTGTAGACCAGAAGGTCGGAGCAGTACCTTGGATAACAGCAATCAATACTAGTGAGCCCAGTAGCATGCTTGGAGAATTCGCTATAACGGCTATTCCAGCACCAATAGCTGCTACTATAAAGCATACTGCTTGAACCCTCGCAAAAGAATTGAATAATCCCCTCGGAGTCTGCCTACTCCTCCTAGCCACCACGTAGGCCACACCACCAACAATAATAGACCAAGCCATATAGGATGCCTCTAAAACCTCTGAAGCAAGATGAGCCGTCCCCTCACCCCATCCAGCAGAAGAAACAATAAAATTAATCAACGGAGCCAACGTGAATATTATCCAAATACTCGGAAAGAACGTGAAACCCCATAGTATAGTGAACTTATCTCTCCAAACACTCAGCTTCTTCTCAGAAACCTCTTCTACACGGTGGTGCTCGGGCAAGGTCTCCCTAGGAGTAAAAGCGATCCAGAGCAACGCTACAATAATCATCAATGACCCGAAAAGGAGGTAGGCGGTCCTCCAGCCAACAGCTTCAGCAACAAGCCAGCCGGCACTACTACCCACGAGGCCACCAATAAATATACCAGACAATATAGTACCGAGAGCAAAAGGCCTAGCACCAGCAAACAACCTCCCAACCTGAGCCGAAAATATCGGTACAGCCATCATAACCAAGCCTTGAATAAAACGCAAAACAACAACCTCACCTGGATGAAAAGCACACGGTATGAGAAACTGGAGAATAGCCGCCAACAAGCCGGCAACAAGAACAGTCAACCTCGGATACTCCTCAGTAAAACGTGAATGACCAACAAAGAAAGCCGCGAAAATACCCATAGAGTAAGCCGCAGCAGCCCACCAAGCAATATTCTCGCTAACCCCAAGCTCACTGGAAATATACTTATTCAAAGCCGCAAACAAGGTAAGCGCACTAAAATTAATACTCATAAACAATAAATCCAAGCCCACAGCAAGCACACTATTCCTACTCAAACCCATCCCAAGCACCCAAAAAACAAACAAAAACACTAGAATAAAAACACTTTTAGCAAAGAAAAACCGAACAAAAAGAACCAAAAACACAAGTAACACTAACCCAACTCTAATACTACATACCTAACCCTAATTCTCTATTAACGCAAAATTCTTAAAACATAGCATAACTATATCTCCTATGAGTCAAACACAACAAGCATCAAGAGGACCTAGCAGTCAACAAACATTCAACCCTAGCGTCAATTACTGCCTAGACTTCATCACGAAACTAGAAAATAGAAGCGCAATGGTCCTATTTCAGTCAGAAGCTGTATTAACAATTATAACAATATACATAGGAATATTAACGCTATTTAGAGACATACTTTCGAGTTTCTACGGCATACCTACAGTAGTTTCGGCTCTGCTAGGTGCTATTATCGGGGCTATCATATCAAAAATGGTCTTGCATATCCTTGCTAATAAGGCTCTATGGGCATTAATGTACTGTGATTCCGGCGTAATCAAGCAAGCCATGAAGATAATAGGAAAGGTTTTAAAGAAAAATACATCAAACCATTGCTCTGATAAGAACTTTATAAAAACATGTATTAAGGTATTAATTGATGAGTGTAAGAACATAAACTGTGGGTTCGATATACCCGAAAAGAATAAGACAGTTGACGACTACGTTAATGGTATAACAGAATTATATGGCAGAATAGGGACAAATTTCAAAAAACTATCAATAAGCATAATCAGCGCTCTAGTTGTTATGGTTTACCCCATTTGTATCATATGTAAAATTTGTAGCGTTATTATCTTCTTTATATGTCCAATTATGAAAGAACATTCCTTACTCTCAGTATACAATATAATAGTATACAATATAATAAACAATATAATAATATATAACATAATGATATTCATTATATCGGCAATATTATCAGGTATACTATATATACTGCTTGTCCTAGATAAATAAAATTCTTGAGAGAGTACTAGTAAATTTTATGACATAATCTATTATTGTCACCGAATTCTTCAACTTTTATCACTTATCTCCTCCATAATACCTATATTCTAAGTGCAATTCTAATCCTCTCTACAAATCTCTTAACAGAACTAAAATCTCTCCTAATCGTGCTCGAACTCCATGTTTTATATTCGAAAGATAGACAGAATAATAACATGTGATTAAAGTAGAGTGCGGGATAAGTGTGTAGGGAAGTAGATAGTATGGGGGTTTGTAGTGTCTGTTGGTTTTAGGCTTGTTGTGAGGAGGGTTTATTCGCCTGGTTATACTGCGTTGAATTTAACTGAGATGGTTGGGGAGGTGGTGTCTGGGAGTGGGTTGAGGGAGGGTTTGGTTACTGTTTATTCTCCTGAACGCCGTGTTATCGTGTTGTTGGTGGAGTTTGAGCCTTCGCTACTAGGTGATCTTGAAGGGTTTATCTCGAGGTATAGTAATAATTATCAAAGTGTTGTTGAAGCCTTGTTTGATAAGAGTGTGAGTGTACCAGTAGTTGATGGTGTTCTTGATCTCGGCGTGTTTAAGCACATAGTACTCGTTGACTTGTCTCGTAGAGAAGGCGAAAAAGAGGTTGTCGTGGGTCTTGAAGGCGTGTTTGCGTAGATTGGAGCTCTTAACCTATGGTCCAATGAACTATTTCCCACTACGTACAAGAATAGAGTCTGAGGTTTCTAAGTGTGGTTTAAGCCAAGGCTTAGTAACAATACATGCTAGGGGAGCAACACCAGCAATAGTAATCATATATTCTAGAGACTTAGAGGGATTTGATGAGGCATTAAAGAAGATGATCCCAGTGGTAGGGTGGAGGCATGGGAATGCTTACGCGCATCTACGTTCAACGGTTGTTTCAACTACAAAAACAGTACCGTTTAAGGAGGATAAGCTCATGCTGCCCTCGGGCTACGAGGTCTATTTCCTAGAGACGAGGCCGGTATATAATCATAGGAGGATTGTTCACCTCTATATACGTGGTATCTGAACAATATAAGGAAAACACTATGAATAATCCTAAAAATATCGTAACATCTCTACGGGGTATTAAAGCAAGCATCGTTTTAGATGATAGATTTAGTGGTAGACATTTTTAAATAGGTGTTCGTTGGGAGGCTTAGCATGGTGCTTAGGTGTGAGTTTTAACAAAGGATAAGAAGTGTTATCTCCGTGTTGGAGTAGATGTTGGTGGAACCTTTACCGATGTAGTAGGATTTGACTCAGAGACTGGCGAGTTCTACAGGGTTAAAGTTCTATCAACCCCTAGGA
>JALWGO010000041.1:0-946 GCA_027038805.1 Thermoprotei archaeon | reverse complement strand
GTATCGAGGTTCTAGTCCATGCTAGTACTATTGGATCTAACCTGTTCTTGGGGCAGAAGGGCTTAGAGCTACCTAGAACAGCTTTAATCACTACCGAGGGGTTTAGAGATGTATTAGAGATTGCTAGGCAGAGGAGACCCGAACTATACAATGTATTTTATACCAAGCCTAAACCCCTAGTTCCACGCAAGTATAGGTTTACTGTAAGTGAAAGAATAGATCCTTGGGGAAAAATAATAAAGCCATTAGATCCAGGTGAAGTCGAGAAACTAGCCGATAAGATAAGAGAAGCTGGCGTAGAAGCAGTAGCTATAAGCTTATTGAATAGCTACGTCAACCCCATTCACGAGGAACTAGTAGGCAAGATTCTAGGAGAGAAGCTTAGGGGAACATATATTGTGCTTAGTAGCCGTGTTGACCCAGAATACCGTGAATACGAGAGAACTAGTACGACCGTTGTAAATGCTGTACTAATGCCAGTGTTGTCAAGGTATCTTAGGGGGCTTGAAGAAGAGTTATCTAATAGGAAACTATATAGTGGGACAATACTGGTTATGAAGAGTGATGGAGGTTTTGCTAGTAGTAGAGAAGCCCAGCAAATCCCAGCAGCAGTAATAGAGTCTGGGCCAGCGGCTGGCGTAGTAGCGGCAACCTATTATTCAAGACTCCTCGGCCTAGACAAAGTGCTCAGCTTCGATATGGGTGGGACAACTGCAAAAGCAGCTACAATAACAGGTGGAGAACCATTAAAGACAAGCGAGTTCGAAGTGGGAGGCAAGGCTAATGGAGGTAGAATCATTAAGGGAAGCGGGTACCCGGTAAGATACCCCCACATAGACTTAGCCGAGGTATCTGCGGGTGGGGGAACTATAGCGTGGGTTGACGAAGCCGGTCACTTGAGGGTGGGGCCTCTTAGTGCTGGTTCTGATCCAGGACCAGTATGTTA
>JALWGO010000040.1 GCA_027038805.1 Thermoprotei archaeon | reverse complement strand
CTATTCTTCAACGACTTCTTGACGCGGCGTCTAAGTACTTGTAGCCTCCAGATTATGTGGACTATCTCCTTCTCAATATCCTCGCTATTCTCCTCTACACTAAGCTTCTCTAATAGCTCGCCAAGCCTGTTGACGAGTTCTGCGTGTTCGTGAAATAATCTCTCATAGTCTTCTATCATAAGTATATGGTACCCCAAGAGAAATTTCTCATCGAAAAGGCTCGTATTAGAGAGTTTAGGCTTCCTCTTCTTCTCCTTCTTCTACTGGTTGTTGAGGTGGTTTTTCGCTCTTTCTAACAGTTGCTATACTGTTATCGGCTATCCCCTTATCCCTCAATAACTCCTCGTTACACCATACTTCTAGTTCCGGCACTTGGTCGTCTAGTATTGCTTTGAATACTAGTTTGTGGCGGCGTGCAACAACTATCTCAAGGTATTCCTTTATCCCTAGCTCTTCTGCTAGCTTAGGGTTTATCTTAGCGTACTGTGGCTTGATGTCGGGTTTTCGTCTCACTCTTATACGCTTCTCTACTAGGCGTGGCCCCTTCTTACCTAATACCTCGTGGGCTGGGGGGATTATGGCTACGAGTGACTTTATGTCTGGCTTCTTTTTCTCCTCCTTTACGGGCTCTTGTTTTGCTTCTTCAGACAAGGATTTCTCCCTCTAATTATCTGCTGGGTTATAGGAGTTTTTCTAATTGCTTTAATTCTAGATTACCGTATATGAATTTTTGGAGTACTGGCACGATTTTGCTTAATGGTATTCTTATTTGTTCCCATGTGTCACGGTCTCTTAGGGTTACTGTATCGTCTTCTAGAGTCTGATAGTCTATTGTTATTGCTGCTGGTACTCCTATTTCGTCTGCTCTAGCATATCTTCTACCAATAGTACCGGATTCATCATATAATGTATAGAAGCCTCCTGCTACTAGGTTCTTATAGACTTCTCTAGCTTTTTCAACGAGTTCGGGCTTTGATAGTAGGGGGAATACTGCTACCTGTATTGGTGCTAGGTCTCTCGGCAACCGTAGTACTACTCTATCGTTTCTCACATGGTATGCGTATTCTAGTGTAACGTATAGTAGTCTCTCTGCTCCAAAGGATGGCTCGACTACATGGGGTATGAAGTGTTTACCCGTAATCTTTTCCTCGACTTCGACTATCTGGACTGCATCACCTCCTATTTTGTAGCCTTTTACTTCGACATAGCCTTTCTCTTTGAGAGCCTTCTCTACTTCTTCTAATGATAGTTTTTCTAGTTCTCCGAGTATTTCTTTAGCTTTCTCCTTGTATGTTCTACCTATTAGGGCCTTGTTTATCTTCAACGTCTTCTTTTTAACTATACGGGGCTGGGGGTAGCGTTTGAATACTCTTAGGTCTTGTCCACTATACTTCATGTGCCGTGATAAATCATAGTCTCCCCTATAGGCGTGGCCAGAGACTTCTACCCATTTCCATCTTGAAACCTTTACCATTTGATCGAAGGTCTGGCTTGCATAGTGGGCTCTTTCGTGGGGTAGTTTTTCGTCGAAATACATGTTCTCATAGGGTACTCCCAGCTCGTGCACGAAGTCTCTTGCAACAGTCATCCAGTAGGCTAGCCATGGATTAATTATTATCTTCTCCTCTACTGCTTCGCTTACCTTGAATTCTTCGGGTTTTTCTTCGCCTCTCTCCTTAGCCTCCCCCCTTAGGAT
>JALWGO010000039.1 GCA_027038805.1 Thermoprotei archaeon | reverse complement strand
AAGATAAACCTCAATAAACATGAAATAATTGATAAAGCACTCCATCTCCTCGAAATATTCGGCTTAGAAAAAACAGCCAACATTAAACCCAGGAATCTATCAACGGGGCAATTGCAGCTAATATCAATAATAAGAGCACTTGTGCTAGAGCCAGACGTACTATTATTAGATGAGCCAACAGCAAACCTAGACATTGAGAAGAGAAAAATACTGCTACAGTATCTCGAAGAATACGTTAAGAAGAATAGTGGTAGGAAGATAGTAATAGCAACACATGACTTACTCATACCCTTATTGCTAGAAGACTCTTACGTAGTAGTTCTAAGTGATGGTAACATAGCTGGTAGAGGATATGTAGACGAAATACTAGGCTGCGAGTACGAGAAACTATTTAATGTTTTAAAGAAAAAAGGTACTTGAATGAGGCTCCAATAATTACTGGTGGACGAGATCATTATGGTGTACGGGTAATGGAAGTTCAGAAGAGACACATAGCTCTCATAATAATAGGTATAATAGCCGTAGTTTCTGCGTTACTCTTGTACACGTATACTTTGCAGAGGCAAACGCCAGACCTATTATCTCTAAATCCCAAGATCCCGATGAACATAGTATTGAGAAGCCCTGCTATTAACTATGGAAGAGAAATACCAGTAAGATACACATGTGACGGTATAGATGTATCACCACCACTAAACTGGACCATACTTGAAGAAAACCCAAACATAAAGAGCCTTCTCATCGTAATGTTTGATCCAGACGCTCCACACGGCACCTTTATTCACTGGCTAATATACAATATACCAGTAAACATTAAAGGACTACCCGAAAACATCCCACCACTAAAGGTAATCACACAGGGAGTACAAGCACGTAACGACTTCGGGAAAATAGGATATGCTGGCCCATGTCCTCCACCGGGAACAGTACATAGATACTATATAAGAATATATGCTTTAGACGCTATGCTAAGTATAACAAGCGATGACCCAAGAATAGTACTGGAAAAAGCAAGCAAGCACGTAATAATATACGGGGAACTCATGGGAACATATAAAAGAAAATAATAAACAATCCTATTTACTTAACCTCTCCTTTAATCGTTCATAAGCCTCAAACCTAGCACGCTGATAGGCCCTAAACTTCTCATCACCGACAAGCAAATGATAATCACTAGGGCTCAGTTTAAGAGTAACAAGTAAATCCTCAACACCACTAGGCTCCCCAAAACTAGCCCTAACACGCTCCTCAACACCAACAAAACCCAAACCAGCCAACCGCTCAACAGCCTCCCTCACATCACTAACACTAACTTTCGGTTCTACACCCAAAGTACGATTCATACCGATAATCTCAGAATAAATCTCAGCCAACCAAAGCCTACGATAAATACCCAAAACCCTCAAAACATCACCCATAACACGCTTAACACCCTCGCTAGAAGACAATAACTCAGCTATGCTCACCATGTTCGAACACCTAGCACTAACTCTAACACACACATAGACAGCTAACATAATAAAACAACATGAAGTATGACTAATCGATGTTCTTAAGACATACTTGCTTACAAGTCAGATTCTTGCAAAGGAGTATTTCAGTAGGCAATGGAAGGCTGAAACATCTATGCGTAGTGTAATATCCAAGAAGATATTCATTGATGCTTATTAAAACATCTATGGGCCACCAAGGATTTTAT